>NZ_JAJCXD010000096.1:0-14807 GCF_021056305.1 Actinokineospora sp. PR83 | reverse complement strand
GCCCGCGGCCCGTGGGCCGACACCCCGGCCGCCGAGCGCGGTGCCGCGGTCCGCGCCGCGGCGGCCTCGCTGCGCGCCGCGGCGGACGAACTGGCCGCGACGGTGGCCGCCGAGACCGGCCGCCCGGTCGACTCGGCCCGCGACGGCGTACTGGCCGGTGTGTCCACACTGGAGCAGTACGCCGAACTGGGCCCGGTGCACCGGGGCCGCTCGCTGCTCGGCTCCCCCGCCGCCACCGACCTGATGGTCCCCGAACCGCGCGGGCTGGTCGTGGCGCTGACCCCGTGGAACGACCCGGTCGCGGTGGCCTGCGGCCTGCTCGGCGCCGCCCTGGTCACCGGGAACACGGTGGTGCACAAGCCAAGCGAGCGCTGCCCGCACACCGGCGCCCGCCTCGGCGACCTGCTCTCGGAGCACTTCCCACCCGGCGTGCTCCAGACCGTCACCGGTGACGGCGAGGTCGGCGCCCGCCTGGCCGGGGACCCGTCGGTCGACGTGGTGGCCCACGTCGGCGGCACGGCCACCGGCCGCGCGATCGCCGCCGCCACCGCGGCCACCGGGGCCAAGGCCCTGCTGGAGAACGGCGGCAACGACGCCCTGCTGATCGACGCCGACGTGGACCCGGTGTGGGCGGCGGAGCAGGCCGCCCTGGGGGCGTTCGCCAACGCGGGCCAGATCTGCACGTCGGTGGAGCGCGTCCTGGTGCACCAGGACATCGCCGAGGAATTCCTCGAAGCCCTGTGCGCCGAGGCCCGCGAGTGGAACGCCGACCCCCAGCCCCTGGTCGACCGCCGCCACCGCGAAGCCGTGCACAGCCACGTGGCCCAAGCCGTCGCCGCCGGCGCCGAAGCCCTGGTCGGCGGTGCGATCCCGGAAGGGGAGGGTGCCCACTACCCGGCCACCGTCCTGCGCGGCTGCACCCCGGACATGCGGGTCATGCGGGAGGAGACGTTCGGCCCGGTCGCCCCGGTGTGCGTGGTCGCCTCGTTCGCCGAGGGCCTGGGCCTGGCCTGTCAGGACGAACACGGCTTGGCGGCCACCGTCCTGACCGCCTCCATGACCAACGCCCAGCGCGCCTGGCGTGCTCTGCCGGTGGGGACGGTCAAGGTCAATGCCGTCTTCGGCGGCGCCCCCGGCGGGGCCGCGCAGCCGAGGGGCGCCTCCGGCACCGGGTACGGCTACGGCCCGGAACTGCTGGACGAGATGACCACCACCAAGGTCGTCCACATCGGACTCCCCCGGCAACGCTGAGCCAGACGAGCGCCGCGGTACCGCCGCGGCGCTCGTCGCGTCGGGACACGGCCTAGTTCGAGCCGAGCATCCCGCGCGTGGTCTCCACGATCGAGTCCCAGCGCTCCCTGATGAAGCTCTCGACGATCGCGCCCGCGATCTGCTCGCTGCCCTGGCCGCCCATGCTGGTCACGTCCGAGTCGGGCATCTCGCTGCGCGGGAAGGTCGCCATCGCGGAGTAGCCCCGGTCATCCAGGCTCCCCGCCACGTTCTCCATGAACTCCTGGGCATCGGGCTCCGGTGGGGTCATCGTCTGGCACCCGTCTCTCACGTGGTCCGGCGTTGTTCGACGGGTCGACGCCACGAGACCGGCCGCGGCCGGGCCTGCCCCCGCGCACCGCCCGGACGCGCAGCGAACGGTGCCCGCGGAGGCGGCCGCGGACACGGTGCCCGCCGCTCACCGCACGCATACCGTCGTCGTGCCCAGCTCCGACGGACCGCGCGAGGAACGAGCCACCATGGACTACGCACTTGCCGAGGTCGTGACCGCCGTCCACCACGGGAGCAGCACGGACGCACAGCGCTGGTTCACCCTGGTCTGCGACGAGTACCGCGACCTCGACAACTCGGGCGCGGGCGACGACTGGGACCAGTTCGTGCAACGCCTGACCAGCCGCGCGGACACCGAGTCCTTCAGCGGCGACCCGGCCGAGGTGGCGCAGTCGGTCATCGCGGCGGCGAGCGAACGCATCCGCGCCCAACTCCTGTCCGAGGCCCCCGACGCCGACCGCCTGCCACCCGAGCAGCTCCAGCAGATCATCGACGGCGCCCTCGCGGGTTGAGGCCCGGAGTCGCGACCGCCACCGGCCCAGGGCCTGTCCCCAAAGCCAACCGCCCCACGAACCGCAGGCCCAGCCACCAGCCATCCCGAACCCCACCGGCGCAGCAACAACCAGCCACCGCCCCCCGCAGGCGCAGCGACACCCGGCCGCCCGAAAACCGCAGGCCCGGCTGCCCAACTGCCCGGGTGGGTGGATGTGTTTGGCCGGGGGTGGCGATCATGTGCAAGCCTGCCCGGGCTGTGGGGCATCCCTTCAGCCCCACTCGGTCACACTGGGCACATGATCGCCATAGGGGCCCCGCCCGAACACATCCACCCAGCCGGGCACCCACACCAAACGACCGGGCTTTGAAGACCCCAGCGTCACCCCACCGAAGCGCTCCCCCACCGCACCACCCGCATCCCGGCCTCCCGAGCGGCCTCGACCGGCACAACGCACCGCGTGTCCACCAGAACCGGCAACGCCATCGTCGGCTTCAACTCCGCCCACGACAGCGCACCGAACTCCGGCCACTCGGTCAGCACCACCGCCGCCACAGCCCCCTCGACCGCGGCCCCCACCGACTCCACCACCTCCACGCCGTCAACGGGCCCCCGCACGCACGGATCAAAAGCACGCACCGCCGCCCCGGCGGCCACCAACCGCTCGGCCACCCGCAGCGCGGGCGAGTCCCGCAGGTCGTCGGTGCCCGCCTTGAACGTCAGGCCAAGCACGCCGACTCGCGCCCCGCGCAGCGGCCCGGTTTCGGCCACGACGCGCCGCAGCACCCGGTCCGCCTGCCGGTCGTTGGTCGACATCGTGGCCGTCAGCAACGGGAAGTCCACCCCGGCCGCTGCCGCGGCTGCGGCCAGGGCGCGGGTGTCCTTGGGGAAGCACGAGCCGCCCCAGCCGGGGCCGGGGCGCAGGAAGTCGGGGCCGATGCGGGTGTCGGAGCCGATGCCCGCGGTCACCGCGGCCACGTCGGCGTCGAAGACCTCGCAGAGTTCGGCCAGGGAGTTGGCGTAGGACAGCTTCATCGCCAGGAAGCAGTTCGCCGCGTACTTGACCAGTTCCGCCGTGGTCGGGTCGGTGACGATCGCGGGGGCCTGCGGGTACAGGGCGAGCACGGCGCGCGCGTCCTCCGGGTCGGCGGCGCCGACGACGATGCGTTGCGGGTGCAGGAAGTCCGCCACGGTGTGGCCCTCGCGGAGGAATTCCGGGTTCGACACGAGCGCGATCCCGGTTTCCCGGGACAGCGCTGCCGCCGTTCCCGGCGGGACCGTCGACTTGACCACCACCCGGCAGTCTCGTGAGCCGATCTCGGCCAGCACCGAGCGGACTACCCCCAGTTCGGCGGCGCCGTCGGGACCGGACGGGGTGGGAACGCACAGGAACACGAAGTCGGTGTCGGCGAAGGCTTCCGCGTTGGCGCCGGTGAAGCACAGCGCGCCGGAGCGCAGGCCGTCGGAGACCAGGTCGGGCAGGCCGGGTTCGTGCGCGGTGACCTCGCCGCGGCGCAGGGCGCTGATGCGGTCCGCGTCGCGGTCCGCGCACACCACCCGGTGGCCCAGCGCGGCGAAGCAGGCAGCCGTGGTCAGTCCGACGTAGCCCGCGCCGATGACGCCGATCGCGGCCATCCCGTCGCTCCTCTCGATCGTCCGGCCGGTCGCCCGGCCACCAAGTCGCGCACCGCGCCGAGCACCTCGGGCACGGTGATCCGCAGCAGGCCCGGGTCGGGTGCCGCGGCGAAGGTGTCGCCGGTGCCGCCGTGCCAGAGCACCCGGTGCGGGCCGGACCTCGGGCCCCACAGGGCGGGCGACACCGGGCCGAACAGCAGCACCGAGGGCGTGCCGAACGCCGTGGCGACGTGCGCGACCCCGGTGTCCCCGCACACCACGACCCCGGCCCCGGCGATCAGGTCGAGCAGCGCGCCCAGCCCGCCGACCTGGGTGCGCGCGGCGCCGACCGCCGCCACCAGGTCCGCCTCGTCGGGGCTGCCGGTGACCACCACGTCCGGGCCGAGTTCCCCGGCCAGTTCGGCGTACCGGTCGACGGGCCAGCGGCGGGAGCCGTGGCTGGCGCCGGGGTGCAGCACGATCGCGCCGTTGGGCTCCCCGGCGGGCAGCCGCAGGTCGTCGGGGTCGGCGGGGATGCCGGAGTGCGCCAGCAGCGAGCACCAGCGCAGCACCTCGTGTTGGTGGTCGTTCCACGGGTGCTCCGGGCCGTGGGTGATCAACCGGCCGGGGTGGGTGGCGCGGAGCAGGTCGACGCTCTGCGGTCCGCGCCCGTGCAGGTTGATCGCCAGGTCGGGTTCGGCGTACTCGATCGGCACCAGGCCCGCCGTGGGCAGGAGCCGGTCGACGGCGTCGATCCGGTCCACCACCTCCGCCAGCCACCGGGGGGCGGCGAGGGTGATCTCCGCGTGGGGGAAGGCCCGGCGGACGGCGCGCAGCGCGGGGACCGCGGTCAGCAGGTCGCCCAGGCCCAGCGCGCGCAGGATCAGGATGCGCACCGCCGCACCCCCCGGTGCCGCAGTTCGCCGCGCAGGCGGTGCGCGCACGCCGCGGGCGGGATGGCCACGCTGGTGGCGACCATCCGCAGCACCTCCTCCGGGGTGCGCGGCCCCGGGGCGATCCGCTGGGTGGCGAACGCGGCGGTGAGCCCGGTCCACACCCCGGCCAGGGCCAGGGCGGTGCGCCGGGCGCCGAGCAGACCGGCGGCCACCGCGCCCGCGCCCGCCGCCGTGGTCAGGGCGTGTGCGCGCAGCCTGCCGGGGTGACCGCCGATGCGGTTGCGCCAGTCGGGGCCGAGAAGTCTGCGCATCAGCGCGTCGTCGGCGTTGCCGCGCTGCTGGCGCAGGCTCGCCCAGAAGTCGGACGGGCGCACCGGGTGGGTGGTGTGCCTGCTGCCCGAGACGATCCGGTGGCCCCGGTCCTGCACGCGGACCGCCAGTTCGGCGTCCTCCCGGTAGGCGCGCGGGAAGCGCTCGTCGAAACCGCCGACCTCGGCCAGCACCGAGCGGCGGTAGGCCATGTCCGCGGTAATCCACTTCGCGTCGGCCAGCCCGGCGGTGCCGCGCTCCCAGTCGGTCGGCGCCCGGTCCGGCGGCAGCGGCACCGACAGCCGGGCCTGCGTCGCAGCCACGTCCGGGTCCACGTCGAGGTCCTCGGCCAGCCGCGCCCGCCAGTCCGGCGGGGGGAGCACGTCGTCGTCGAGGAAGGCGACCCACTCCGCATCGACCGCGCGCCAGCCCGCGTTGCGCGCGGCGGCGGGACCGCGCCCGCCGCTGTGCACCACCCGCACCGGCAGCGCCGTGTCCGGCAGCGGCAGCTCGCCCGGCACCGGCCGGTCGTCGACCACCACGACCTCCACCGGGTCCGGGCCGTCGCCGGTGTGCAGGGCGTCGAGCACCGCGCGCAGGCTCTCGCGGCCCACGGTGGGGACCACCACGGCATACCGGGTCGTCGAAGCGCGGGTCATCGGCGCGCGGGTCATCGGCGCACGGCGAAGCCGCCGATGGCCAGCAGGTCGACCGGCGCGGACCCGAAGCACTCCAGGGCGTCGCGCGGGTCGTCCACCATGGGCCTGCCCGCGGTGTTCAGGCTGGTGTTGACCACCACCGGCACCCCGGTCCGCCGCTCGAACCCGCGCAGCACCCCGGCCATCAGCGGCTCGCTGTCGGCGGAGACGGTCTGCGCCCGGGCCGTGCCGTCCACGTGCACCACCGCGGGGATGCGGTCGCGCCACTGCGGGCGCACGTCGTGCACGAACAGCATGTACGGGCTGGGGATCGGGCCGCGCTCGAACAGCTCGGCGGCCCGGTCGGCGAGGACCATCGGCGCGACCGGGCGGAACTGCTCGCGGCCCTTGACGTCGTTGATCCTGGTCAGGTTCTCCCGGTGGCAGGGGTTGGCCAGCAGCGACCGGCGGCCCAGTGCCCGCGGCCCGTACTCGCTGCGGCCCTGGAACCAGGCCACCACCTGGTTGTCCGCCAGCGCGGCGGCGACCTCCTCGGCGATGTCGTCGGGCCGGGTGTAGTTGACCTTGGCCGTCCGCAGCACCGCCTCGATCTCGTCGTCGGTCCAGCCCCGGCCCAGGTCCGCGCCCGGCATGGCGGCGGCGGGCTCGCCCTCGGTGGCCGCGACGTGCAGGGCGGCCCCCAGGGCGGTGCCCGCGTCCCCGGCGGCGGGCTGCACCCACACCTCGTCGAACGGGCCCTCGGCGAAGATGCGGGTGTTGGCCACGCAGTTGAGCGCGACCCCGCCCGCCATGGTGAGCCTGCGCTGACCGGTGCGCTCGTGCAGCCAGCGCACCAGGTCCAGCAGCACCTCCTCCACCCGGACCTGCACGCTGGCCGCCAGTTCGGCGTGCTCGCGGGTCATCTCCTCCCCCGCCTCGCGGCGCTTGGCCAGGGTGTCCCAGTCGACGGGGGCGACGGAGAAGCCGCCGTCGTCCTCGGCGCGGATCAGCTCGCGCATCAGGTCGAGGTGGCGCGGCTCGGCGTAGGAGGCCAGGGCCATCACCTTGTACTCGTCGCTGGAGCGCAGGAAGCCCAGGTGCTGGGTCAGGTCCTCGTAGAGCAGGCCCAGGGAGTGCGGCAGGTGCTGGGCGGCCAGCGTGGTCAGCCGGTGGTCGCGGTAGCTGCCCGCCAGGTGCGACCCGCACTCGCCGCGGCCGTCGGACACCAGCACCGCGCAGTCGCCGTCGAACGGCGCGGCCAGGCCCGCCGAACCCGCGTGCGCCACGTGGTGCGGGACGAACCGCACGATCGCCGGGTCGAGGCCGGGCAGCGCGGTCGCCAGGAACAGCGGCGCCCGCCGGGCGTACTCGGTGCGCAGCTCTTCCCACGGGACGTCGGAGGGCTCGGTCAGGTCGGGGTCGTAGGAGTAGGCGACCGCGTCGAGGTCGGCGGGGGTGAGCCCGGCGTGCTCCAGGCACCACCGGGCGGCCTGCTCCGGCTGCTCCCAGGCCGAGAACGGCACCGGGCGCTTGCCGTGCTTGCGGCGGGAGAAGCGCTCCTCCTCCGCGGCGGCGACGATCCGACCGTCCACCACCAGCGCGGCGGCGGGGTCGTGGAAGACGGCGTTGATGCCGAGGACGCGCACGGCGGTCTCCTTCTGGCTGTCGGGAACTGGTTGGCGGGTGTCCTGCGGGGTCGGCCGGTCAGCCGAAGGACCGGCGCAGGCCCTCGTCGAGCGGGATCTTGGGCGACCAGCCGAGGACCTCCCCGGCCAGGGTGATGTCGGGCTTGCGCCTGCGCGGGTCGTCGGTCATCGCCGGGACGTGGCACAGCGGCGAGGAGCTGCCGGTGACCTCGATGACCCGCCGCGCGACCTCCAGCACGGTGACCTCCTCGGGGTTGCCGAGGTTGATCGGCCCGGGGTGGTCGGAGTCGGCCATCGCCAGCAGCCCGGCCACCAGGTCGTCGACGTGGCACAGCGACCGGGTCTGCTCGCCGTCGCCGTGCACGGTGAGCGGTTCCCCCGCCCTGGCCTGCCGGACAAAGGTGGGCACGAGCCTGCCGTCGTCCGGGCGCATCCGCTCCCCGTAGGTGTTGAAGATGCGCACGATCCCGGTGTCGACGCCGCGCTCGCGGCGGAAGGCGGCGGTCAGCGCCTCGCCGTACCGCTTGGCCTCGTCGTAGACGCTGCGCGGGCCGATCGGGTTCACGTTGCCCCAGTAGGACTCGCGCTGCGGGTGCTCGGCCGGGTCGCCGTAGACCTCGCTGGTGGAGGCCACCACGACCCGCGCCCCGCTCCGCTGCGCCAGCTCCAGCGCCCGCAGGGTGCCCAGGCCGCCGGTGAGCAGCGTGGTGACGGGCACGGCCAGGTAGTCCACCGGTGAGGCCGGGCACGCCAGGTGCAGCACCAGGTCCACCCGGCCGCGCACCGGCAGTTCCCCGGTGACGTCCGCGACGACGACCTCCAGGGCGGGGTCGTCGGGGAGGTTGTCCAGGGACCCCGTGCTCAGGTCGTCCACGCACACGACGGTCGCGCCCCGCGCGAGCAGCGCCCGGCACACGTGCGACCCGAGGAACCCCGCCCCACCGGTGACCACCGCGCGTTCAATGCCCATGCCCGAGAGCTACCCGCCGAACGGCACCGTAACCGGCGGACCTGGATCCGCAGTCGGGGCGCACACAATTCGGCATCAGCGGTGGTCAGCGCGCGTACCATCGGGAGTTCGGCGCCGTGGGCGTCGTGTCGGAGGGGATCAGGTGGAAGCCATACTGGCTCCGTTGCACATCGTCCAGGAACCGGCGGGCACCGCCACCGTGGTCAGGATCGCGGGCCGGATCGACCGCTCGCACCACGCAGAAATCCGCCGCCACCTGCTCAGGTGCGCGGCGGAGGTGCCCGCGGCCCTCGTCGTCGACGTGCGCTCGGTGCAGTGCGCGGACCCGATCGCGCTGGCGGTGTTCGTGACCGTGGCCGAGCAGCTTTCGCGGTGGCCCGGTGTGCCGCTGCGGCTGGTGTGCGGGCGCGACAGCCGGGCGGTGGGCGCGGACAGCCCGCTGCTGCGGTTCCTCGACGTGCACGCCACCACCGAGGAGGCCCTGGCCGCCGACCCCGGCGGCAGCCGCGTGGTGTCCAGGGTCGAACTGCCCAACGACCACTCCGCGATGCGCCTCGGCCGCGGCTTCGTCCGCGACACCTTGCTGGTGTGGGACCTGGACCAGGTCGCGCAGGACTGCCTGCTGATGAGCGCCGAACTGGTGCAGAACACCATCCAGCACACCCTGTCCGCCCCCACGATCCGCCTGGAGCACCGCCGGGGCGTCCTGACCGTCGCGGTCTACGACGACGACCCCCACCACCCGGAGCACGTGCCGGACCCGGACGAGGACCTGGCCGGGACCCACGGGCTGGACCTGGTGGCGTTCCTGGCCGCCGCCTGGGGCACCGCGCCCACCCCCGGCGGCGGCAAGGTCGTCTGGGCGACCCTGCGTACCGAACCCGCCGTGTCCGTCTGAACCGGCGCGGTTCCCGCCGTCAGCTCGGGTCGGTCTCCGCGGTGGGCTCGGTGCCCGGTTCCGGGGTGCCCGACCGCGTGGCGTCGAGGCCGACCGGGACTGGTTCCGGGTCGCTGAGGCGGTCGCGCACGTGGTTCCACACCACGGCGATCATGGCGGCGACCGGCACGGCGAGCAGGCTGCCGGTGATGCCCGCGAGGCTGCCGCCCAGGGTGACCGCGAGCAGCACCACCGCCGCGTGCAGCCCCAGGCTCTGGCTCTGCAGGATCGGCTGGAAGACGTTGCCCTCCAACTGCTGCACCACGACGATGATGGCCAGCACGATCAGCGCGTCGGTCAACCCGTTGGACACCAGCGCGATCAGCACCGCGACCGCCCCGGCGAACAGCGCCCCGACGATCGGCACGAACGCCGAGACGAACGTCAGCACCGCCAGCGGCAGCACCAGCGGCACGCCCACGATCCACAGCCCGATCCCGATGAACACCGCGTCCAGCAGACCCACCAGGGCCTGCGACCGCACGAACGACCCCAGCGTGACCCAGCACCGCTCGGTCACCGCGGGCACGTGCGTGGCCAGGCGCCCGGGGAGCTGCCGGGTCAGCCACGGCAGGAACCGGGGCCCGTCCTTGAGGAAGAAGAACATCAGGAAGATCGCCAGCACGGCGTTGAGCAGCCCGCTCGCCACGGCGCCCACCCCGGTGACGGTGGCGTTGGCGATGTCCCCGGCGCTGTCCTTGACCCGCTCGATCCCCGAGTCCAGGGCCGAGGAGACCTGCTCGTCGGCGATGTTCAGCGGCGGCCCGGCCGCCCACTCCCGCACGCGCTGGATGCCCGCCACCACGCCGTCGGACAGGTCACCGGCCTGCTGCACCACCGGCAGCACGATCAACGTGATGATGCCCGCCGCGACCAGCAGGAACAGCACGGTGACGACCGAGGCGGCCAGCGCGGGGCGCCACCGGTGCCGGTGCAGGAACCGGGCGACGGGCCAGGTGAGGGTGGTGAGCAGGAGCGCGATCACCAGCGGCCAGACGACCGACCACATCCGCCCCAGGACCCACAGCACCACGACGGTCACCGCCAGCAGCAGCAGCACGTCCAGCGACACGCGCGCCGAGTTGCGCAGCACGGTCCGGGTCTTCTCGGCGTTCAACGTGGCGCGCATCGGATCATCCTAAACAGCGTCGTGGGTGGGCTCGCCGCACCAGTCGATCTCCGCGGTCCGAGCCGGGGTTCCATGCCCGGCGCGCGCCGAAACACAGTGATCGCTCGGGGACGATCAGGCGTTGGCGACCACCTGGTCACCGACGAGATCGATGCCCAGCGAACCGCCCGGGTTGACCAGGACGGTCACTCCCGGGAGGACGGTCAGCAGGGAGCGCAACGACATCGGCCGCGCGGGCGTGCCCTCCGGGACGTGGCGCGGCGCGGAGTAGGCGGGCAGGACCCTGGCCCCGGTGGGGGCGACCAGCACCGCGAGGTTGCCGTCGGGGGCCAGGCCGATCAGGAACTCGTGGTCCAGGGCGGCCCGCACCGCCGCCTCGTAGGGCAGCCACTCGGCGGCCACGAACGCCAAGACCTCCTCGAAGGCGTTCTCCGGGCGGGGCAGGCCGCGGCGGCGGGGGCTGGGTCGGTAGTCCTCGTTCACCCAGGTCTCGCCGGTGAAGGCGCCGTCGGGGCCGATCTTGTAGGCGCCGAGCAGGGTGGGGGTGGGGACACCGTCGATGTGGCGGGGGTCGACGTCCGGGTCGGCGCAGTACAGCCAGCCGCCGGGGGTCTTGGCGGCCTCTGCGCGCATGGCCGGGGTGATCGGCGGCAGGCCCGGGTGGTCGGCGAGGCGGGTCGGGTCGGGCAGCAGGGCCGGGTCGAACGCCCGGTGCGCGGTGGTGGCCAGGCACTCCACCAGGTGGCGGTCGGGCAGGTCCTCCAACCAGTTCCCGGGGAAGGCCCGGATCCCGTGGCGGGCACCGAGCAGGGCGCCGACGGTCATCAGGGTCAGGTCGTCGAGGGGCACCCGCAGCGCGTCGAACGGCCGGTGGCCCAGCTTGACCACGACGAGCAGCGCCCGCTCCCATGGCGTGCCCAGGCCCGCGAGCTGTTCGGCCAGCGGGGTGTCCTGCTCGCGCATCGCCACGATGTGCGGGAACGCCCCCAACTCCCGCAACACCGCGGTCAGCTCGCCGCGGCCGGGGCGCAGCAGGAGTTCGAAGACCGGGCTGACGTCGTCGACCCAGTAGCCGCCGAGCTGCGGGCGGGCGGCCGAGGCGACCGCGCCGAGCAGCCCGACCGTCTCCTTGACCTGCGGTCCGCCGGGGGCCGACCAGCGGTCGAGCCAGCCCGCGGGCCGCAGCGGGAGACCGGTGGCGGCCAGGTCCGGCGCCCACCCGGCGGCCTTGCGCACGAGCAGGTCGGTGGCGTGCAGCAGGCCCGCGGTCAGGCCGCGGTTCGTGCCCGAGACGCGGTCGCAGAGGGCGAAGCCCAGGTAGGCGCCGACCACGCTGTGCCAGCGGTGGTGGGTGGGGCCGGGCGGGGCGGTGGCGGAGAAGGTGGGCTCGTCCCAGTACCGGCCGCCCTCGGCGTCCCAGAACGCCTGCGCGGCGGGCGGGCGGGGACCGCGGCGGCCACCCTGCTTCCACGCCCGGACCTCGCGCAGCTCCTCCCACTGCCTGCCCCCCAGCTCGAACCCGGCGGACCGGGCCCGGTCGAGCGCGTCGGCCAGGTCCGGGGGGAAGCCCCGGTGCCCCGTCTGCGGCGGCACGGCGGGCCCGGGGTGGCGGTCGAGGGCCCGCAGCAGCGGCTCCCTGGGCATCCGCGACTCCGGGGTCATCCCGGGGTTGATCCAGATCTCGTCGACCGGCACGTCGGTCAGGACCTGGCGCGCGGTCTTCTCCAACCACGCGTGCGTCCCGGGCGGGAGGTACGCGGGCGAGGTGTGGGCGGCGAGGCAGGAGGATTCGGCGCTGCCCGCGTTCGCCAGCCGCCCGTCGGACGTGAGCGGCAGGTAGAGCTGGACGTCGAGGAGTGCGGCGACCTCCTTGGCCGTGTTGAGCCACCCGCAGCGGTAGTAGCCGAACGCCTTGTCGGCGGGGGTGTACGGCAGCGGCTCACCGCGCCACGCCGGGCCGTGGACGTACTTCGGGTTGCGGCGGAACTGCTCGGGGTGGTCCTTGCGCTGCCACCCGAGGATCGCCCCGATCGGCACGTCCACGTGGGCGAAGGTCTCCGCGTCCCACTCCTGGTCGACGTAGACCCCGGCCGCGGTGGGCGCGGGCCAGGACTCGGGAACCCCGGTCGACCAGCCGTCGGAAGGGACGTGGCGGCGCAGGGGGCCGCCGTCGTCGGGCACCTCGACGGCCGGGAGGGGCACCAGCGCGTCGTCGGGGTCGGTGAGGTCGTAGGGCACGTACCAGTCGCCGCGGATGAGCTTGACGTGCTCGGTCAGCACCGCCATCCGGTCGGCGCCGTGCTGCTCGCGGATCCACGCCTCGGCGCGGGTGACGGCCTCGTCCCGGTTCATCGGGTGTCCTCCCGGTCCAGTGCGGTTTCCAGGCCGCGGGTGAGCCAGCGCAGGAACGCCGGGTAGTTCGCGCCGTCGCTGACCCGCACCTGGTGGCCGGTGGGGTCGACGGTCATCCTGCCGATCCCGTCGAGCAGCACCCGCTCGTGGAACAGGTCGACGTACGGCAGTTGCAGCGCGGCGGCCAGGGCCAGGGCGTCGTGCTGGATGGTGCCGGGGTGGAAGCGGGCGAACCACTGGTCCAGGTGCGCGGTGACCAGCCGCGCCCAGGCCGGGCCCGCGGCGAGCGCGCGGTGCAGGTCGGAGCCCTCGGTGATCTCGATCTCCGGGGTGAAGGTGGTGTCCGACAGCACGAGCTTGGGCAGTTCGGCGGTGCTGAGCAGGGTCGCCGCCGCCGCCGGGTCGACCCGGAAGTTGTGCTCGGCGCGGGACGGGTCGCGGTACTCGATCGCCCCGCCCATCTGCGTCACCACCAGCCGGGCGCGCAGGTCCGGCCGGGTGGTGAGGACGCGGGCGAGGTTGCTGGCCGGTCCGATGCCCACCCACCGCACGGGCCCTCCGGTGCGCGCGCACACCTCGGCGACGGCCTCGACGACGTCCCCGCCCTGTGCGGGCACGTCGTCGGGGACCAGGCCCTCGATGCAGTTCATCCTGGTGTTGCCCAGGTCCGCGCCCGCGACCACCGGCACGTCCGCGCGGCCGAGCAGGTCCAGCAGGTGCCGGGCGAACCGGGCCCGCTCCCCGCCCAGTTCGTCCACTGTGGTCACCAGGGCTAGGGTCGGCTCGGCGGCGGCGAGGACCAGCGCCACGGCGTCGTCCGGGTCCCCGCCAGCGTCGGTGTCCACGACGAGCGGAGCACCCTCCTCCGAGAGCGGGAACGGTTGCCCGGCAACGGTTTGCGGCAGGCCGAACCGCGCAAGGTCGACCACTGCCTGCCGCTCCCGGTTCAGTTCGTCGCTCACGACCGGCCCTCCCCCATCCGCGCGGCGTACTCGGCGCGCTCCCGGACCGTGGGCAGCGCGTCGAACTCGGCCCACACCCGGCGGCGGTCCTCCGGGTCGAGGTCGCGGGTCAGCTCCTCGACGTCCTCCACCGCGCCCTTGTCACCCCGGCGCACCAGGGAGTCCATCACCTCGCGGAAGCGCGGGTCCGGGTCGTCCCCGGCCACCCACGACCGCACCTGGTCGCGCCCGTGCTCGGCCCGGGCCGCCAACTCCGCCCGCCACGGCCCGCCCTCCGCCCGCCGCGCGGCGGCCTCCTCGGCGACGTCGACCACCGCGCGCAGGCTCATCGCCTTGGCACCCTCCCGCACGGCGGGGTCGGTGGACGGCTCGGCCACCCGCAGCGGGTTGATGCCGCCGGTGGGATCGGCCTCGAACCGCTGCGGCTGCTGCACCGGGCCGTCGGGGCCGATGCCGCGCGGGCTGGACATGGTGCCGTGCAGGGTTTCCTCGATGACGCCGATCGCGTCCTGGTGGGCGAAGGTGCGCGCGGGGTCGGCGGGCAGCTCGGTCAGCGGCTTGCCAGCCCCGTCCTCGGGACCGAGGTCGACCAGGTAGCCCCTCTTCGCGTCCGGGTGCGGGTCGCTGGGGTCCTGGCCGTGGAAGGCGTAGAGGCCCTCGAAGCGCGGCCGGGGGTAGAGGGCGGTGAGCATCTCCTGCACGGTCCCCTCGTAGCTGGTGTCGACGAGGCTGATGCCGTTGTCGCCGCGCACCGGCACACCGGCCGCGCCCAGGTAGTTGTTCGGCGGGGCGGCCGTTGTCGGGGTGCTGGGCTTGGGGGCGCGGGTCGTGGGTCCGGCCGGGATCGGCGGGGTGCGCGGGCACACCGCGATCCCGGTGCCCCTGCCCGACCGGGCGCTGGTGCTGACCGGTGTGCGCCTCGGGTCCGGCCGGGCGCCCACGCGGGACGTGCTGATCCGGAGGAGGCTGCCTGCGGTCAGGCGGCTGCGGCGGGCGGGGGTGCGCCTGGCCGGGCCGGGTCTGATCAACCGGGTGCTGGAAACGCGGGTCAGGGTGCGGGGCGCTGACCCGACTCCGGGAAATGCCCCGGAGGGGGCTGCCGCCGGTCAGGCGGGTGCGACTGGCCGGGCTGCGTCTGATCTGCCGGGCGCTGGAAGCGCGGATCGGGGCGCGGGGCGCGCTGACCCGACTCCGGGAAACGGCCCGGAGGGGGCTGCCTCCGATCAGGCGGCTGCACCTGGTCTGCCGGGCGCTGGAAGCGCGGATCGGGGCGCGGGACGTGCTGACCCGACTCCGAGAGG
>NZ_JAJCXD010000095.1:0-26334 GCF_021056305.1 Actinokineospora sp. PR83 | reverse complement strand
CCCCGGTCCGCGTTCCCGGTGCGCGCGTGCGAGCATCGGGTCGATTTCCGGCGCCCCCGGCTGAGGAGTGCTCAATGTCACGTCGACCTGGAGCGGGCGTCCGCCGCGCTGGCGTCGTGGGCGCCCGAGCCGTCGCGGTGGGGCTGGTCCTCGCCGCCGCGGCCGGGTGCACCGGGACGACCGGCGACGACCCGGCGGCCAAGATCGCCTGGTCGGGTGAGCTGTGCGCCGCGGTGACCTCGGCGTCCGCCGTGCTGGCCACCCCGCCCCCGGTCGCCGACCCCGCAGACCCGGCCGCGGTGCGCGACGCCGTGGAGACCTACCTCACGTCCGTCACCCGGGGCCTGACCGAGGCGGTGGACACCGCGACCGGGCTGCGCTCCTCACCCGTGACCGGCGGCGATGCCGTGGCCGCAGGCGCGGCAGCCGCCTACGACGCCGCGCGCGCTCCCCTCGACGCGGCGTTGATCACCCTGCGGGGTGATCCGGGCCCGGGTGCCGCGCTGACCGCGCTGGCCGAGGTGGTGCCGCTGATCACGTCGGCGGGGCCGCCGGAACCGCTCCGGGTCGAACCCGATTCGGAGTTCACCCGATGGGCGCAGCAGGCACCGCAGTGTGCCGACGTGCCCGCGCTGCGTCGCTGAACCGATTCCGCTCACTTCCGCCAGTCGAACCCTTGTTCTATTCTGCCTGTCGTGGCGCAGCAGATGTCGATCTTCTCCGCGGAGGTCAGCCACCCCGGCGTCGGCGACCTCGCGGGGCTGCTATGCGGGCCGGGGCGCACGGCCGTCTTCGCCCGCGCCACCGCCCGGCTCCTCCTCCCCGTCGACGACCAGTGGCGGGCGAACGCCCTGGTCAAAGCCTGTGCCGAGCGCGGGGTGGCAGCCGAGGTCCGCACCTGCGAGGAGTCCGGCGGCCCGCGGTTGAGCACCGCCTTCCGCCGCGACCTGGCCCCCCTGGCGAGCGCCTGGACCGACCCGGCCGGCGGCAAGGCCGTCCCAGACTGCTTCCTCCCCGACGGCGCCGCGCTGCGCATGTGGGTGCTCGCGGCCGGGCGCTGGACCGAAGGGGGCTACCTGCTGCCCCTCGACCCGGCCGCCCCGCACACCCACGCCCCGCTGGCCGAGGCGCTGCTGCGCTGCGGCCTCCCGGCGACCGCGCCGACCGCGAAGGGCGAGGTCCCGGGCCTGCGCGTGGTCGGCAGGCGCAGGCTGGCCCGGCTGCTGGAACTGGTCGGCCCGCCCGCCGGACCGGGGTGCGCCGACCAGTGGCCCGCCGTTTCCCGGATGCGCGCCGTGTCCTGAGCGTGCTACTGGTGGAAAGGGGGTCATACTCGGTCGGCCGATCTCCAGCGCTGGGCAACCTGGAATAGGGCTTTTCCTCATCAGCGTGCACACTGACTGGCTGACGCAGGCTTGGTACGGGGTTCACAGGAAGCGGGACAGCGTGGCAGCGACGAAGAAAAGCGCAGGTACCGGCGGTGCCGAACTGCGGCGGCTGGTGATCGTCGAATCACCCGCCAAGGCCCGCAAGATCGCCTCCTACCTCGGCCGCAACTTCGTCGTCGAGTCCTCCCGGGGCCACATCCGCGACCTGCCGCGCAAGGCCGCGGAGGTGCCGGAGAAGTACAAGGGCGAGAGCTGGTCCAACCTCGGCGTCAACGTCGACCACGGCTTCGAGCCGATCTACATCGTCACCCCGGACAAGAAGTCCACGGTGACCGAGCTCAAGAGCCTGCTCAAGGACGTCGACGAGCTGTACCTGGCGACGGACGGCGACCGCGAGGGCGAGGCCATCGCCTGGCACCTGCTGGAGGCGCTCAAGCCCAAGGTGCCGGTGCGCCGGATGGTCTTCCACGAGATCACCGAGCCCGCGATCCTCGCCGCCGCGCAGAACACCCGCGACCTCGACCGCGACCTGGTCGACGCCCAGGAGACCCGGCGCATCCTCGACCGCCTCTACGGCTACGAGGTCAGCCCGGTGCTGTGGAAGAAGGTCATGCCGCGGCTGTCGGCGGGCCGCGTGCAGTCGGTGGCCACCCGGATCGTGGTGCAGCGCGAGCGCGAGCGGATGGCGTTCGTGGCGGCCAACTACTGGGACATCGCCGCGACCATGGACGCGGGCAAGGAGGCCGAGCCGCCCACCTTCGGCTCCCGGCTGCTCTCCGTGGACGGCGTGCGGCTGGCCACCGGCCGCGACTTCGGCCAGGACGGCAAGCTCAAGCCGGGCGCCGAGGTGCTGCTGCTCGCCGAACCCGAGGCCCAGCGGCTCACCCAGGCCCTGGCCGGTGCGCACCTCACCGTCTCCAGCGTCGAGGAGAAGCCCTACACCCGCAAGCCGTACGCGCCGTTCATGACCTCCACGCTGCAGCAGGAGGCGGGCCGCAAGCTGCGCTTCGGCTCGGACCGGACCATGCGCACCGCCCAGCGGCTGTACGAGAACGGCTACATCACCTACATGCGAACCGACAGCACCACGCTGTCGGAGACAGCGATCGACGCGGCCCGCTCGCAGGCCACCGACCTCTACGGCGCCCAGTTCGTGCACCCGACCCCCCGGCAGTACACCCGGAAGGTCAAGAACGCCCAGGAGGCGCACGAGGCCATCCGCCCCGCCGGTGAGGTGTTCCGCACCCCCGGCCAGGTGGCCGGTGAGCTGGAGACCGACGAGTTCCGCCTCTACGAGCTGATCTGGCAGCGCACCATCGCCTCCCAGATGGCCGACGTGCGCGGCACCACCATGACCGTGCGCATCACCGGCAACGCCTCCAGCGGCGAGGAGTGCGTGTTCTCCTCCTCGGGGCGCACCATCACCTTCCCCGGCTTCCTACGCGCCTACGTCGAGGCGGTCGACTCCGAGGAGGGCGGCGAGGCCGACGACTCCGAGCGCAGGCTGCCGCTGCTGACCAAGGGCCACGCGGTCACCGCGACCGACCTGTCCGCAGACGGGCACAGCACCAGCCCGCCGCCGCGCTACTCCGAGCCCAGCCTGGTCAAGGCGCTGGAGGAGCTGGGCATCGGCCGCCCGTCGACCTACGCCTCGATCATCAACACCATCCAGGACCGCGGCTACGTGTGGAAGAAGGGCTCCGCCCTGGTCCCGTCGTGGATCGCGTTCTCCGTGGTGGGCCTGCTCGAACAGCACTTCGAGCGGCTGGTCGACTACGACTTCACCGCCGCCATGGAGGAGGAGCTCGACGGCATCGCCGCGGGCACCCAGCAGCGCACCGACTGGCTGTCCGGGTTCTACTTCGGCGGCACCGTCGGCCCGGAGGGCTCGGTGGGCCGCTCCGGCGGGCTCAAGCAGCTCGTCGGCTCCGGTGTGGACAACATCGACGCCAAGGTCGTGAACTCGATCCCGGTGTTCTCCGACGCCGAGGACCGCCCGATCGTGGTCCGGGTCGGCCGCTACGGGCCGTACCTGGAGCGCGAGGTCGAGGGCGAGGCCCAGCCGCAGCGGGCGAACCTGCCCGAGGACCTGCCGCCGGACGAGCTGGACCTGGAACTGGCCGAGAAGCTGTTCGCCACCCCGATGGAGGGGCGCAGCCTGGGCACCGACCCGGTCACCGGGCACGAGATCGTGGCCAAGGAGGGCCGGTTCGGCCCCTACGTCACCGAGGTCCTGCCCGAGCCGGAGGAACCCCCGGCCCCGGTCGAGGGCGCCAAGAAGACCCGCGCCAAGGCCCCGGCGAAGCCCAAGCCGCGCACCGGCTCGCTGTTCAAGTCGATGTCGCTGGACACCGTCACCCTCGACGACGCGCTCAAGCTGCTCTCCCTGCCGCGGGTGGTGGGCACCGACCCCACCAGCGGCGAGGAGATCACCGCGCAGAACGGCCGGTACGGGCCCTACCTCAAGAAGGGCACCGACTCCCGGTCGCTGACCGGCGAGGACCAGATCTTCTCGGTGACCCTGGACGAGGCGCTCAAGATCTACGCCGAGCCCAAGAAGCGCGGCAGGCAGGCCGCCGCGTCGGCCCCGCCGCTGCGCGAGATGGGCGAGGACCCGGTCTCGAAGAAGCCGATGGTGGTCAAGGACGGCCGGTTCGGCCCGTACGTCACCGACGGCGAGACCAACGCCTCGCTGCGCAAGGCCGACAACGTCGAGACCCTCACCGACGAGCGGGCCAGCGAGCTGCTCGCGGAGAAGCGCGCCAAGGGCCCCGCCCCCAAGCGCACCCCCGCCCGCCGCACGACGACCGCCGCGAAGAAGCCCGCCGCCAAGAAGGCCCCGGCCAAGTCCAAGGGCTGACAGACCGCGGCACCCCGGGGGTGGACGCCACGTCCACCTCCGGGATGACCCGGGACCCGGCGCACCCCGGCTACCCTGGGCGCGTCTACGGCGTGGAAAGAGGGTGGCTGGCATCAGCGGCGACGGGGACACCGGGGAGAGCAAGCCCTCGGTCGGCGGCGAAGGCTCGATGGCGTACCGGGCGCGCAGCGTGCTGTCCATCCGCCCCTTCCGCAGGCTCTGGGGCGTCACCTACCTGTGCAGCATGGGCGACTGGCTGGCGCTGCTGGCGCTGAGCGGGCTGGCCAGCCAGTTCACCCAGGGCTACAAGGCGCAGAGCTTCGCCTTCGCCGGTGTCGTGCTCACCCAGTTGCTGCCCGGGCTGCTGTTCGCCCCGCTCGGCGGGCTGTTCGCCGACCGGTTCGACCGGCGCAAGGTGATGGCGTTCGCCGACGTCGGCCGGTTCGGGCTGCTGCTGTCGATCGCCCTCGTCGGCTCGCCGCTGTGGCTGTTCATCGGCAACTTCCTGGTCGGCTGCTGCGCGCTGCTGTGGATCCCGTCGAAGGACGCGGCGGTGCCCAACCTGCTGCG
The DNA here is from genome assembly GCF_021056305.1 of Actinokineospora sp. PR83. Taxonomy (NCBI): domain Bacteria; kingdom Bacillati; phylum Actinomycetota; class Actinomycetes; order Pseudonocardiales; family Pseudonocardiaceae; genus Actinokineospora; species Actinokineospora sp. PR83. The sequence goes on along the minus strand of NZ_JAJCXD010000095.1, from coordinate 21,516 downwards.
CAGGCCGGACCAGGTGGAGACGGCCAACCAGCTCGGGCTGGTGATGACCTACGGCATCTCGGTGATCAGCGGCGCGGGCCTCTACGCGCTGATCAACGGCGTCAGCACCAACCTCAACCTGCGCTTCGACAGCACCGGCCTCGGCATCGTCAAGGTCATCCTGATCCTCACCGCGCTGTTCTACCTGACCAGCGCCCTGCTCATCGCCACCCGCATCCCCGAGCTGTCGCGCCGGGTGGTGGCCAAGCCGGTCGAGCGGGCCGCGGAGGAGACCGCCCCCGAGGTCAAGTCCGGCTTCCTGGCCATGGTCCGCGACGCCGGGCGGTTCGTGCGGACCACACCGCTGGTGCGCGGGCTGCTCATCGGCATGGTCGGCGCGTTCGCCGCGGCCGGTGCCCTGGTGGGCTCCGCGCAGCTCTACGGTGCCAGCCTCGGCGGTGGTGAGTCGACGTTCGGCCTGCTGTTCGTCGCGCTGTTCGTGGGCCTGGTGCTGGGCATGACCGGGTCGCCGAAGCTGGCCCGCAGGCTGCCGCGCAACCGGATGTTCGGCATCGCGATCGTGGTCGCCGGGCTGGCGCAGGTGCTGCTGGCGATCTCACCGCACCCGGTGGTGACGCTGCCGTTCGTGGTGCTGCTCGGCGCGTGCGCGGGCGCGGCCTTCCTGACCGGGGTGACGATCATCGGCACCGAGGTCGAGGACGCCATCCGCGGCCGCATCAACGCCATCTACCAGTCGATGATGAAGATCATCCTGGCGAGTTCGATGGCGGTGACGCCGCTGCTGGTCGGCCTGGTCCAGCCGCACACGATCACTGTGTTCGGTCGGGAGATGGTGGTCGACGGCACCCGGCCGGTGCTGCTCGGCGCGGGGATCATCGCCGCGCTGGTCGGTGTGATCGCCTACCGGCAGATGGACGACCGGCGCTCGGAGAGCATCCTGTCCGACCTGCTGTCGGCGGTGCGCGGCAAGCCGAGGCGCAGCACCGGGCTGCTGATCGCCGTCGAGGGCAACACGCACTTCGACACCTCCACCCAGGCGCACCGGCTCGCCGACTGGCTGCGCGCGCCGGGCCGCAAGGAGGTCCTGCTCGCCACCGACCCGGTGCTCGACGACGCGAAGCTGCGCGCGGTGCTGTCCGGGGCGCAGCTCTCCAGTGCCCGCGCGCACGCGCTGGTGGCCGCCGCCGTGCGCGCCGACCTGGTGGAACGGGAGATCCGACCCGCCCTGGACCGCGGCGCGCTGGTGGTCATGGAGCGCTTCGTCGACAGCCCGCTGGCGCACCTGTCCGCCGCGGCCGACCTCGACTCCGCCGAGCTGGAGGGGCTGGCCGACTGGGCCACCTCGCGGCTGCGGCCGGACATCACGATCCTGCTCGACCGCGACCCGGCCACGCTGCCGCCGCGGCCCGGTAGCGTCGAGCACCACTGGCACGTCCGGGGCGTGCTCACCGACATGGCCGCCGCGGACCCCGACCGGTACGTCGTGGTCGACGGCGACGGCCCGGCCGACGAGGTCGCCGCCAGGGTCGCCGCCGCGGTCTACGTGGCCCTGGTGACCAGGAACGTGCCCGGCTTCGCCGAGGACGAGCCGGTCAAAACACCGGTCGACGCGGGTTGACGCCGGTCGAGGCGGCATGACCCACTGGATTCGTGAGGTGACAGGCTGATGGGCGTCTGGTCCCAGGTCGTCGGGCAGCCGGACGCGGTGCGGGTCCTCGGGGCCGCCGCGGTGGCCGCCCGCGAGTTGGTCGAGGGCACCGGGACGGCGGCGGGCATGACGCACGCCTGGCTGTTCACCGGGCCGCCCGGGTCGGGCCGGTCGGTGGCGGCACGGGCGTTCGCGGCGGCGCTGCAGTGCACCACCCCGGGGGAACCGGGGTGCGGGGAGTGCCAGGGCTGCCACACCAGCATGTCCGGCACCCACGCCGACGTGCGGATAGTCGTGCCGGAGGGGCTGTCGATCTCGGTGGCCGAGATGCGCGCCCTGGTGCAGACCTCGGCCCGGCGGCCCACCGGCGGGCGCTGGCAGGTCGTGATCATCACCGACGCCGACCGGCTGACCGAGGGCGCGGCCAATGCCCTGCTCAAAGCGGTCGAGGAACCCCCGGCGCGGACCGTCTTCCTGCTGTGCGCGCCGTCGGACCACCCCGACGACGTGTCCGTCACCATCCGCTCGCGCTGCCGGGCCATCGCCCTGCGCACCCCCGCCGCCCCCGCCATCGCCGAGGTGCTCCGACTGCGCGACGGGGTGGACGCCGACACCGCGGCGTGGGCGGCCTCGGTGTCCGGCGGTCACGTCGGCCGCGCCCGCCGCCTCGCCACCGACCCGGCGGCCAGGGACCGGCGGGCCAAGGTGCTGCGCATCCCCCTGCGCCTGCGCAGGCTCACCGACGTCTTCGACTGCGCCGACGACCTGGTCAAAGCCGCCGAAACCGACGCCAGCGAGGTCAGCGGCACCCGCGACGAGGCCGAGAAGGACGCGCTCAAGACCGCCCTCGGCCACGGCGGCACCGGCAAGGGAGCGGCCTCGGCCACCCGCGGCAGCGCGGGCGCCATCAAGGAACTGGAGAAGCGCCAGAAGTCCCGCGCCACCCGAACCCAGCGCGACGCCCTCGACCTCGCCCTGGTCGACCTGGCGGGCTTCTACCGGGACGTCCTGGTCATCCACGCGGGCGCCTCGGTCGCGCTCAACCACCCGGACCACGCCGAGGGCTCCGCCCAGGCCGCCGGTTCCTGGACGCCGGAGTCGACGCTGCGCAGGCTCGAAGCGGTGCTCGCGTGCCGGGAGGCGCTGGAGCAGAACGTGAAGCCGCGCATCGCCATCGAGGCCATGGTCTCGGCGATGCACTTCGGCTGACCCTGGTCCGTGTGGACGTGTGGACGTGTGGACGTGTGGACGTGTGGACGTGCGGAGCGGCAGGCTTCGGTCGGCTGGGCGGTTCGGGTCGCCGATCGGGGATGGGGGCGGCTTCGCGGGGAACCAGCGACACCGCGGAGCCGCTGCGGCTGGGGCGCGCCCCGCGAGGCTCATCGCGGCGAGGTGGGCTCAACCTGGTGGCAGGCGGATCGCCCCGCGCAGCGGTTGGCGAGATCCCGGAACTGCCCGAGCCGGTTGACACACCACCCGTCCACACCGCGCCGCTCGCAGCCCCACTGCTCAACAGCCCCACTGCTCACCCTGGCCGAAACAAGCTCAGCCGCTGCTTGTCCTCGCGCGCGCGTAACCATCCACAACCCCCACCCTCCCGAGGGGATTCGCGGCCCTTGGGGCCATTCTACCTGCGGGGATGCGGGTTTGGGGTGGTGTGGATCTTGGCTGTGGACAACTCGGGGATGTGTCCACAGGTGGGGTGACCGGGTTGCGGTCGGGGGGTGCCGCGTGCGGGGAGGTCGGGCCGGGGCGCCCCGAACGCGCCCCGGCCCGGGTCGCTAGTCGGTCGTCTTCCGGCGGCGGGTGGGGAGGGCGGCGACGAGGACGACACCGAGCAGCAGCATGGCTGTGCCGGTCCAGAACAGCGGGACCGAGTGGTAGGCGGCGTTCGTGTAGGCCAGCGGCGGGGTCGCCGAGCCCTGCGGGGTGGGGGCGGGCGGGGCCTGCGGGGCCGACGCGGTGCCGCAGACGACGCCGCCCTCGGGGGCGTAGGCCCTGGCGACCTGTTCGCCGAGGGAGACCTGGGCCAGGGCCGACGGCAGGTTGGGCAGGCCCAGCGCCTCCGTGGGCAGGACCTGGAGGTCGACCATGCGGGCGGTGGCGCCGAGCTGGTAGCCCTTGAACGGCTGGGTGGCCGCCTCGCCGGTCTGGTTCAGGCCCGCGACCGCCAGGCGGAGGACGCCGAGGTCGAGCTTCTGCAGGCCCTTCGACAGCGCGTCCTGCAGCGGTGAGCCGTCGCCCAGCAGGTTGCCGATGATCGGCAGCTTGCCGAGGTCGGCGAGGCCGGGGAGGTCGGCGGCGCCGGGCAGCGGCAGGCTGATGGGGATGTCGAGCTTGGGGTTGGCCGCGTCGAGCTTGCCCAGGCTCTTGCCGCCCTGGGTGACCTCCAGCACCGGGGCGGTGTACTGGACCGTCGAGGTCGCCGCGTCGCCGGTCGAGGTGACCTGGAGGGTGGGCTGGCTGACCACGTTGATCGAGATCTCGAACGGCGTGCCCGACAGCAGCTTCAGCGCCGCCACCTGGAGGGTCGAGGTCGACTGGACGGCCTTGTTGGGGGAGCCGGGGATGTCGACCAGCTTGACCGCGGAACGGGCGGAGAGGGTGTTCGGGAGGCTCAGGACCGAGCCGCCGCCGGTGCTGCCCTGGCCGCCGAGGATGCCGCCCAGGGTGCTCAGCGGACCCGCCAGGTTCTTGAGCTGCTCGACGACGGCGTTGTCCGTGGCCTCATCGAGGTTCGGGGCGTCGAACGCGCCGGTCAGGTCCTTGACGCCGGGCAGGGTCGGGATGGCGTTCAGGGCGGAGATGCTCGCGATGCTGGTGGAGGCGTCGGAGATCGTGTCGACGCACGGGCCGAGCGCGTCGCTCCAGTTGGCGGAGACCGAGCCGTTGAGCGCGCCGACCTTCACCAGGGTGTCCAGCGGGGTGGACGGCGGGTTGATGCCACCGGTGAGCGGGGCCTCGTTGTTCGGCGGCGCCGTCTGCGCCAGTGAGCCGGGGGCCTGCGGGCTCGACCCCTGCACGGCGATGCCGCCGGGGGATGCCTGCGCGATGGACTTCTCGTAGGCCAGGTACGCCTCCGAGTTCGCCTGGGCGCTGGCCAGCCCGAAGCCCAGTTCCACCGCGGCCTGCTTCGGCAGCTTCTCCGCGGCACCCGGCAGGATCGACTTGGTCGGGGTCGAGTTCGGCAGCACCCGGATCACCGCCAGCCCGGTCCCGGCGTCGCCCACCGCGTGCCCGAGGGGCTGCGGGGAGGCGGGCGCGGACGCGGGCGGGGCGCCGGGGTTGCCGGGCGCGGGCACCGGCGTCGTCTCCACCTGGGCCGCGGCGGGCCCCGCGGCCAGAGCGAGCACCGACGCGGCCACCGGCAGGGCCAGGACCGCGGGCAGATGTCGACGCATGGTGCCGTTCCTCCTACGAGCGGGTTCCGCTGTCGCTCCCGGGTCGCCGGGCGCACACCCAGTAAACGACGGATACCCCTGCTGGTGACGCGGTGGGGTGACGGTATAGTGGGTCACGAGCACGCCGCCTTAGCTCAGTCGGCTAGAGCGATTCACTCGTAATGAATAGGTCAAGGGTTCGACTCCCTTAGGCGGCTCGCAGGTCAGAGGGGTTGTCCCGGTTCACCCGGGACAACCCCTCTGTCGTTCCCACCTCGGGATATGGCGTTGCGTTCACCTCAACGGGTGGCATCCTCGACATCGTGATCGACGTGGTGACGAGGTTGGGCGCACTCAAGGTGCACGTGAAGTGGCGGGACGGTGTGCCGACGCTCCACAAGCCCCTGTCCGTGCTGTGGGCGATGGGCCGGGTGGCCGCGGGCGAGCGGCTGCACCCCTGGGAGCGGTTCAAGGTGGAGGTCGGCGCGCTGCTGGCCGAGTTCGGCGCGGGCACCTCGGCGGTCACCCCCGAGTACCCGTTCAGCCGCCTGGCCCGGGACGGGCTGTGGGAGGTGCCCGGGTACGCGGCCGACGCCACTCCCCCGCGCGGGGAGCTCGACCGGCTCAACCCGTCCGCGGGGTTCACCGAGGAGGCGTTCCGGGCCCTGCTCGACCCGGTCACCCGGGTGCGGGCGCTGGCGGTGGTGCGCGCGAAGTATCTCGGCGCGGTCGACGAGCAGGCCCTGCTGGAGCGGGTGGGGCTCGACGGGTACGACTCCGCGGCCGGGGCGCCGCGGCGGCCGGTGACCGGGGATCGGGTCGTCCGCGACCCCGCGAAGCGGCAGTGGATCACCCGGCTGTACGGCGACACCTGCCAGTTCTGCGGAACCCGGGTGGCGCTGGTGGGCCGCGGTTACAGCGAGGCCGCGCACATCCGCGGGCTCGGTGCGCCGCACGACGGCCCGGACGTGGTGGAGAACATGCTGTGCCTGTGCCCCAACTGCCACAAGCGCTTCGACGGGTTCGCGGTGTACGTCGACCGGGACGGGTCGGTGCGCGAGGTGGGCGGTGCGGAGATCGGTGTGCTGACCCGGCACCCGGAGCACGTCGTGGGGGAGGAGTTCCTGGCGTATCACCGGCGGTTCTGCGTCCCGCCCGCGTAGGCGGAGGTGGCGGCGGGGTACTGGCGGGCCCAGGTGGGCAGGGCCGACATGGTGCGGCGGATGCGGTCGGACTGGCGGGCGAAGCGTAGTGAGTCCTCTGTGGACCATTCCACGGCCAAGCGGGCGCGCAGGGGTGGTGGGAGGGTGCCCAGGGTGAGCCGGGTCAGGTGGGCGCCGAGGCGGGTGGACAGGCGGCGCCACAACGGTTCGGGGAACCACTCGGCGGGTGGTGGTACCGCACCGGTGAGTGAGTGCAGGACGTCCTCCGTGGACTTGTTGGGGGTCAGGGTGGCGGTCTTCTCCTCGACGTGGGCACGGAACCCCTCGTGGTCGCGGGGCATGGCGTGGTCGGGGATGCCGAGGATGCGGCCGAGGTGGCGCCATTCGCGGTAGACCTGGGCCTCTTCGGCTTCGGTGAGGGGGACGGCGAAGTGGCGCCAGGCGGCGAGGGCGGAGTCCAGGAGGGTGGCGTGGACCCAGAAGTAGGCGTCGGGGTCCAGGGCGTGGTAGCGGGTGCCCGCGGCGTCGACGCCGCGGATGTCGCGGTGGAGGGTGCGCAGGCGGGTGGACTCGGTGTGGGCCCTCGGGCCGCCGTAGGTGAGGCGCAAGGCCGAGTTCACCGTGCCCCACAGGCGGGGCCACGGGTCGTGCCGGAAGGTGGAGTGGTCGGCGACCGCCGCGCCGACGGCCGGGTGGGCCACCTGCATGAGCAGCGCCCGGCCGCCGCACAGCGCCGTGCGGGCGTCGGCCATGAGGCGCCAGGTGAGGGAGGCGGGGCCGAGGGGGTCCATGGGGGTTGTTCCTATAGCAGGCCGTCCTCGGTGTCACCCCTCGCGAACCGGGCGCCTCGTGGCTCGGTTCGCGGGGGTGACACCCGTACCCCCGAGCGGTGGGTGCTCGACGACGGGGCCTCGGGCGCCACCGACGGCAGCCCGCGCAACCGCCTCGCGTCTCAGGCGGCCCGGCGGCGGGCCGACCACGCCGTGGCCAGGACCAGGGCGGCCGCGCCGAGGGCGCCCGCGACCGCGGCCCCGATGGCGTACCCCGCGGACGGTTCGCGCGCGCCCAGGGTGGAGGCGAACAGCCACACGCCCAGGCCCAGCACGGCGCCGAGCGGGAGCGCGGCGGCCGGGGCGGCCGGGCGGCGGTGGCCGCGGCGGAGGGTGCGCATGACCGATTCGAGGTAGGCCAGGGCGAACAACGCCAGCAGCAGGCTGCCGCCGCCCATCGCGCTGGCGATCGGGGTCTGCGGCGGTCGGACCGCGAACCGCTGGGGTTCGCCCGCGCCGGTGTCCAGGGAGCCGGTGGCGGCGCCGCCGACGAGCCAGCGGGTGAGCGGGCGGGGTTCGACGGTGGCGGTGAAGGTGCCGTCCGGGTTCGGGGTGATCGGCACCTGGACCGTGTCCAGGTCGACCCCGGCGGCGCTGAGGGTGAACCGGAGGGTGGCCGGGGCGCCCGCGGAGCCGGTGACGGTGAACGGCTTGCTCAGGTCCAGGGAGACCGGGGTCACCGCGGGTTTGCCGTCGATCGCCAGGGTGTTGGCGGTGCCGGGGTGGGGCAGGGTCTCGGGGGCCAGGAACGGCAGGGCGAGCATCACCAGCAGGGCCACGGCGGCGACCAGGCCGGGGATCAGGGGGGACCGGGCGGGGCGGCCCAGGACCTCGGCGGCCGGGCGCAGGTCGGCGGGCCGGATCGCCCTGGTGGGTTCAGGGGCGGCGGTGCCGCGGACCGGTCGGGTGAGCACTGCCGGGTTGTCCGGGCCGGGTTGGTCGGCGATCGAGCCCAGGACGCGAGGACCCAGGTGCACCGGGGTGCCCGCCCGCTCCAGCCAGCCGCGGCCGAACACGGCGGTTGCCGCCGCGCCGAGGTCGACGGCGAACGCCTCGGCGTCGCGGTAGCGGTGGCCCGGGTCCCTGGCCAGGCTGCGCATGACCACTGTGGACAGGGGGGCGGGCACGCGCGGCAGCGGCCGCGGGTCGGTGAACACCCGCTGGCGCATCATGCTCACCGCGCCCCGGGTGCGGTCGAACGGCAGGTCGCCGCAGAGGAGTTCGTAGAGGACCGTGCCGGTGGCGTAGAGGTCGGCCGCGGGGGACAGGGCGTTGCCCATGGCCTGTTCCGGGGCGATGTAGGCGGGGGTGCCCAGCACCTCGCCCGCGTGCGTCATCAGGGTGGCGCCCTCGCTGACGACCTGGGCGATGCCGAAGTCGGCCACCTTCACCACCCCGGCCGAGGTGAACAGCAGGTTCTTCGGCTTCACGTCCAGGTGCAGCACCCCGGCGGTGTGCGCGGCGTGCAGCCCGGCCAGTGCCGCCAGCGCGATCGCGCACGACTGCTCACCGGTCAGCCCGCGCCCGCGGAAGGCGTCGTGGACCGTGCCGCCGTCCAGCTTCTCCATCACCAGCAGGTTGTCGGTGCCGGTCCGGACGTAGTCGTAGACCGGGACGATGTGCGGGTGGTCCAGGCCCGCCAGCACCCGCGCCTCCCGGTCGAACCGGGCGTTCACGTCGGGGTCGCCCGCCACCGCCGCGGGTAGCTGCTTGATCGCCACCTGCCTGCCCAGGGAGCGGTGCACCCCGGAGAACACCACGCCCATGCCGCCGGAGCCGATCACCGGCCCCACCTGGTACTGCGGCAGCGCCGCCGCCAACCCGGCCGGGGCGCTCATCGGGTCCACTCCCGGGTCAGCGCGACCGTCGGGCCGTCGCCGGTCGGGTCCGGGGGGTCGGCGGGCGCGGGGTGCGGGGTGAGGAAGCCGAGCAGCAGGCCGATCAGCGCGGCGCCGAGCACGATCGGGATCTCCACCTCCGGTTCCGGCGGCACCAGCCGCAGCACCGACAGCGTCACCACGGCCACCAGCCCGGTGCCGATCCCGGCGGGCAGGAACCGCAGCGCGCGCCGGAACCTGTTGGTGGACAGGCGGTGCCGGGCCAGCGCCAGCAGCGCGCCGGTCCAGGCCAGGGCCGTCAGCACGAGCAGTGCGACGCCGAAGACGCCGTAGACCGACCAGAACGACCCGCGCACGTCGACCACCGTGTCCGCGCTCGCCAGCTCCACCCGGTCCTCGCTGAGCAGCGCCACCGTCGTCGGCAGCAGCCCGATCGCCTGGCCGTCGAGGTCGCGCACGTCCAGCGGGAAGGTGCGGGTGACCTGACCGCGCGGGGGCACCTCGAACGGGACGGTGGTGTCGTAGGAGAAGAACGTCAGGGCGAGCGCCACGCCGGTGATCCGCACCAGGCGGACCTCCTGCTCGGCGGCGCCGGGGTTGAGCACGGTCAGCGAGACCTCGACGGGCTTCGCCGGGTCGAAGGTGACGGTGCGCCCGGTGATGTCCTCACCATCCACAGTGACCACCACCCGGAGCGGATCATCCGACCCCTGGGCGGCGGCCGGGGAGGCGGCGAAGGCCAGCACCGTCACGAGGGCAACCGCCGTGCCGATAAAACGTCCCATGGGATGACTCCGGTTCAGGCGGGCCCGATTGACGCGGAATGCTACAGCGACGCAGGTCGTCGCCGGGGCGTTCCACCGAGCGAGGGAAGTGGTCGTGCGCACTGTGGGAATCGTCGCGGCGGGCGTCGCCGTGATGCTCGTCGGCTTGTCGGGCGGCCCGGCTCAGGCCCAGCCCGCCGAGCGGGCGCAGCAACCGACCTTCTCCTCCTCGGTCAGCCCCACCTCCGGCCCGGCGGGCACCGCCTTCACCGTCCACTGGGGTTCCAACGCGGGCGCCCTCTGCAAGACCGTCACGTTCAGCACCGCGCTGACCACGATCCCACCCACGCCGTACCCGGACCTCCAGGTCGGTGTCGTGGCCCCCGCCTCGGCCGCGCCGAGCACCTACTCGATCACCCTCACCTGCGACAGGTACACGTCGGTGACCCGCTTCACCGTCACCAAGCCCGCCACCACCGCACCGACCACGCCGCCGGTCACCACGACCCCGCCGCCCGTCGTCACCCCGACCACCCCACCGCGGGTCACGACTCCGCCGGTCACCACGACCCCGCCGCGCACCACCACCACGACAACCGCGCCGGTGACCACCACCACTGTGCCGATCACCACCACGACCACGGCGCCGCCGACTTCGACCACGCTCCCGCCGATCACCACCGCCGACGCCCCCGAGGGGGACCTGCGCCTCGACCGGGAGAGCGTGCAACCCGGTGACGACCTCTCCGCCGAGGGCGAGGGCTGCACCCCGGGTGCCCCGGTCGTGCTCACCTCGGGCGGTCAGCGCGTCGGCTCCACCACGGCCGACGCCGCAGGCGGCTTCACCGCCGGGGTCGAGTTCACCAGGGTCGAACCGGGCAGGCACACCATCACCGCCGAGTGCGGTGTCGTGCTCACCGGCGCGGTCGACCAGATCGTCACCAGCTCGACCGGCGGCAGCTCCGGGACGCTGGTGGTGCTGGTGTTCTTCGTCCTAGTCGGTGCCGCGCTGGTCCGCTTCGCGTAGGGCGGCGCAGACCGCGCTCCAGCGGGCCGGGTCCGGCGGCCCGGACGTGGTCAGGGTGAACCGGTCCACGACGTCGCCGAAGCGGCGCCGGACCTCCGCCGCCGCCTCGGCCGGGGAGCCGACCACGGCGAAGGCGTGCAGCACCTCGTCGTCGACGAGGCCCGCCATCTCGGCCCACCGGCCGCGCTTGGCCAGCGCGTTGAGGTCGTCCTGCAACCCGCCCCAGCCGTGCAGCTCCAGCACGCCCCGGTAGGCGGGGGTGGAGCCGTAGAACGCGATCTGCCCGCGCACCTCGGCGACGGCGGTGGCCAGTTCCTCTTCGGTGGTGCCGGTGGCCACGAACGACGGTCCGCTGATCTCGAAGCCCGCCAGGGGCTTGCCCGCCCTGGCCCGGCCGCGCTCCAGCGCGGGCAGGGTCACCTCGCGCAGGTACCGCTCGGTGGAGAAGCTGTGGCAGAGCACCCCGTCGGCGACCTCACCCGCCACCTCGGTCATCCGCTCGCCGACGGCGGCCAGCAGCACCCGGGGGTTGCCGTGCGGGTTCGGGCCGGGGTTGAAGAACGGCGTCAGCAGCGTGTGCCGGTAGAACTCGCCGGTGAACGAGAGCCGGTCGCCGGACTCGAAGGCCGCCCAGATGGCGCGGACGGCCAGCACGAACTCGCGCATCCGCGCCGCCGGGGCCGACCACGGCATGCCGAACCGCTTGGTGATGTGCGGTTTGACCTGCGAACCCAGCCCCAGCACGAACCGGCCGCCGGAGTGCAGGTGCAGGTCGTTCGCCGCGACCGCCACCGTCATCGGGTTGCGCGCGAAGGCCACCGCGATGCCGCTGACCAGCTCGACCCGCTCGGTGCGCTCGGCCGCCACGGCCAGCGCGACGAACGGGTCGAGCCGCGTCTCGGCCACCCAGGCCCCGTCGTAGCCCGCCCGCTCGGCGGCGACCACCGCGTCCGCGGCCTGGGAGACGGTGTCGGCGTAACCACCCGAGTCGAGCTTCACCCCGCCGACATTACTGTGACCCCCATGCCGATGTTCTCGTTCGAAGGCAAGAGCCCGCGCGTGCACCCGACCGCGTGGATCGCCCCCACCGCGACGCTGGTCGGGGACGTGACCGTCGAGGCGGGCGCCTCGGTCTGGTACGGCGCGGTCATCCGCGCCGACCTCGGGCCGGTGGTGCTGCGCGAGGGGGTCAACGTGCAGGACAACTCCGTGATCCACACCAACGCGGGCGGCTGCGAGGTGGGCCGCAACGCCACCATCGGCCACCTGTGCGTGGTGCACGACTGCACCATCGGCGAGCAGGCCCTGATCGGCAACGGCGCCACCGTGCAGGACGGCGCGGTCATCGGCGAGCGGACCCTGGTCGCGGCGGGGGCGATGGTCGGGCCGGGCACCCACGTGCCGCCCGAGGTGGTCGCCATGGGGGTTCCCGCCAAGCGGATGGTCCCGCTGGACGGGGTGCCGAAGCTGTTCGTCGACCACAACGCCGACATCTACCGCGACCTGGCCCGCAGGCACGCCGAGGGCGCCGAACCCGTGTGAGGTCCGCGGTGCCCCTGGCGCCGGGCCGCGCTCGGGGGTATCAACGGGAGTTGTGGCGGAACTGGAGCTGCGGCACCTGCGGGCGATCTGCGCCATCGCCGAGGAGGGCAGCGTGTCGAAGGCGGCCATCCGCCTCGGCGTCACCCAACCCGCGCTGACCGCGCAGCTCCGCTCCATCGAGCGGCTGCTCGACGGCGAGCTGTTCGTCCGCTCCGCGCACGGCTCGGTGCCGACCGAGCTGGGCCGCGGCGTCGTCCGCTCGGCGCGGGTGGTGCTGGAGGACATGGCGGTGCTGCTGGCCTCGGCGCGGTCGCACCGGTCGGACCCGGCCGAGGCGCCGCTGGTGGTGGCCGCCACGCCGATGCTGTTCGCCAGCGCGCTGATCGCGGAGCTGCGCGCGTGGGTCCGCTGCTCGCAACTGCGCACGGAGATCGACTCCTCGGGGCCCGCGCTGCTGGACCTGATCTCGTCGAAGCAGGCGGACCTGGCGGTGTTCGAGCGGTTCGAGGGCATGGACAACCGCGCGCTGCGCGACGTCGAGGTGCGCACGATCGTCGAGGAGCCGCAGTTCGTCGCCCTCAGCTCGGACAGCCCGCTGGCCTCGCGCGACGAGGTCGACCTCGCCGACCTGGCAGGCCTGGACTGGGTGGTGCCGCCCCCGGACCAGGACTGCATGCGGCTGCGCTTCCGGGCCGCGTGCGAGGCGGTCGGGTTCACCCCGCGGATCACCCACCACGTCACCGAGGGCCGCACGGCGATGGCGCTGGCCGCGTCGGGCGCGGTGTGCCTGGCGCAGCCCGCGTCGCTGGGCGGGCCGGGGTTCGTGATCCGGCCGCTGAGCGGGTCGGTGCTCACGCTGCCGGTGGTGCTGGTGATCCGGTTGGACGGCCCGCTGGGCGCGCGGCGGCAGGAGGTGTTCTCCTGCGTGGCGCACGCCTACCGGTCGATCGTGGACCGCAACCCGACCTACGCGCGCTGGTGGGCCGAGCACCCCGAGGCGCACGCCGAGCTGGACGTGGCCCTGCGCCTGCCACGCCCCAGCTCGCCGTCGTAGCGCCTACTGCCTGTTCGGCTTCAACGTCCAGACGACGTCCATCAGCGCCGTGGTGACGCCCTCGGCGTTGGTGATGGTGCAGGCGACGGTGAACTCGGGGCGGGTGCCCGCCTCCAGTTCCGCGACGACCTCGGCGGCCGGGCGGGTCAGCACGGCCTCGGCGGTGAGGGCGCCGAGGGCCAGCTTCTTGTACTGGATCTCCGACTTCACCACCAGCGGCGTCGCCCGGGACATGACCTGGTTGAAGGCGGCCAGGCCGACCGCGCCGGAGGCCGTCTCGGCGAGGCCGAACATGACCGCGGCGTGCGGTCCGCCGACGTGGTTGCGCTGCGACTCGACGTCGGGGAGGGTGCAGACGACGCGGTCGGCGGCGACCTCGGTGAACTCGACGCCCGCGGTGCTGACCCAGGGGACGGACTTCTTCATCGCGTCGGCGACCCACGCGTACTCGGTGCTCATGCCCTCAGACATTACTCGCCGGTAACATAGCTGCGCCACCTGCTACCGTGGGAACCCAGGGCCGTGACTGGCGTGCAGCGGGTGGAATCGACCACCGGGGAGCGGTCCTGGGCGGAGGACGGCACCGAACGCCTGGGTGTTCCGCGCGACGACCCGCCGCGCGCAGAAAGGCCCGCCCGTGCACCAGCCAGACGTTCCCGCCCTCACCGCAGCCGACCCCGACGTGGCCGCCCTGGTGCAGGGCGAGGCCCGGCGCCAGTTCGAGAAGATCCGGCTCATCGCCTCCGAGAACTACGTCTCCCGGGCGGTGCTGGAGGCGACCGGCACCGTCCTGACCAACAAGTACTCCGAGGGGTACGCGGGCAAGCGCTACTACGAGGGCCAGCAGTTCGTCGACCCGATCGAGACGCTGGCGGTCGACCGGGCGAAGGCCCTGTTCGGCGTCGACCACGCCAACGTGCAGCCCTACTCCGGTTCGCCCGCCAACCTCGCCATCTACCTCGCGCTGGCCGAGCCGGGCGACACCGTGATGGGCATGGCGCTGCCCGCGGGCGGGCACCTCACCCACGGCTGGTCGGTCTCGGCGACCGGCAGGTGGTTCAACGCGGTCCGCTACGGCGTGCGCCGCGACACCGGGCGGGTCGACCTCGACGAGGTGCGCGAGGTGGCGCTGCGCGAGCGGCCCAAACTGATCTTCTGCGGTGGCACGGCCATCCCGCGCACGATCGACTTCGCCGGGTTCGCCGAGATCGCCCGCGAGGTCGACGCGGTCCTGGTGGCCGACATCGCCCACATCGCCGGGCTGGTCGCCGGGGGTGCGCACCCCTCGCCGGTGGGGCACGCGCGGATCATCTCCACCACCACGCACAAGACCCTGCGCGGGCCGCGCGGGGCGATGCTGATGTCCGACGCGGAGTTCGCCAAGCCGCTGGACAAGGCCGTCTTCCCCGGGTTGCAGGGCGGGCCGCACAACCACACCACCGCCGCGATCGCCGTCGCCCTGGGCGAGGCGGCGCGGCCGGGGTTCCGCGACTACGCCCACGCCATCGTCGCCAACGCCAAGGCGCTGGCCGAGGCGCTGGTCGAGCGCGGTTTCGACCTGGTTTCCGGGGGCACCGACAACCACCTGATCCTGGTCGACCTCACCGCCAAGGGGGTGGCGGGCAAGCCCGCGGCGAAGGCGCTGGACGCGGCCGGGATCGAGCTGAACTACAACACCGTCCCGTTCGACCCGCGCAAGCCGTTCGACCCGTCCGGCATCCGGCTGGGCACCGCCGCCATCACCACCCGCGGCCTGGGCGTCGAGCAGATGCCCCAGGTGGCCGAGTGGATGGACCGGGCGGTGCGCGCGGGGGCCGAGGACGACGAGGCCGCGGTGGCCGCGGTGGCCGCCGAGGTGCGCGAGCTGCTGGCCGGGTACCCGATGCCCGGTTGGGCCTGACCTGCACGAATAGTCCGCTTCGCCCCGGTGCCGCTCGGCGCCGGGGCTGCGAGCGGGGTCACAGGAAACCGAGTTGCCCCGCGGCGGCGTCCCGGTGCATGCTTGTATCCACCAACTAATTGGGTGTTGCAAGCAACCTGGGGGTTCACATGGTCGCGCCGGAGCCGGACGTGGTGGCCGCCGAACCCGCTCCGCCGAACGTGGAGCGGGGCACCCGGCTGGCCAACGCGTTGTTCGGCTTCGGCAAGCAGCAGGCGAGCTTCGCCGCCCGGATGAGCAAGGCCGGGATCGACCGCTCGGCCATCGTCCTGCTGAAGAGCCTTCTCCACCTCGGTCCGAGCCGTTCGCGGGCGCTCGCCGAGGCGGTCCACTCAGACCCGTCCACGGTCAGCCGCCAGGTGGCGGCACTGGTCAAGGACGGGCTCGTCGAGCGCCGCGCCGATCCCGAGGACGGGCGGGCCAGCCTGCTGGCCGTCACCGACCGCGGGGTGCGGCTGCTCGAGGAACAGCGCGCCCGCTTCGCGCTGTCCATCGCCCGCATGGTCGCGCACTGGGACCCCGACGACCTCGACCGGTTCGTCGAGCTGTTCGAGCGGTTCCTGGCCGACCACCAGACCTACCTGCCTACCTTGATCACCGAATGCGCCGCACCGGTGCGTTCCGAAGGGGAAACCTGATGTCCACCACGGTTTCGGATGCCGCTCCCGGGCAACTGAGCCACCGGCAGATCATGACCGTCCTTTCCGGACTGCTGCTCGGTATGCTGCTGGCCGCGCTCGACCAGACCATCATGTCCTCGGCGATGAAGACCATCGCCGACCAGCTCCACGGCCAGACCATCCAGGCCTGGGCCACCACCGCCTACCTGATCACCGCCACCATCTCCACCCCGCTCTACGGCAAGCTGTCCGACATCTACGGCCGCAAGCCGATGTACCTCACCGCGATCAGCGTCTTCCTGCTGGGCTCGGTGCTCTCCGGCATCGCGAACTCGATGTACGAGCTGGCCGCGTTCCGCGCGGTGCAGGGCCTCGGCGCCGGTGGCCTGATGTCGCTGGCGCTGGCGATCATCGCCGACCTGGTCTCCCCGCGCGAGCGCAGCAAGTACCAGGGCTACTTCATGGGCGTCTGGGGACTGTCCAGTGTGGCCGGTCCGGTCGTCGGCGGGTTCTTCGCCGGGCTGAACAGCTTCGGCGGGTTCGAGGGCTGGCGCTGGGTGTTCCTGATCAACATCCCGATCGCGCTGGTCGCCCTGGTCGTGGTCGCCCGCTACCTGAACGTCCCGCACAAGCGCGTGCCGCAGCGGGTGGACTACTGGGGCGCGGTCACCCTGACCGTCGGCCTGGTGCCCCTGCTGATCATCGCCGAGCAGGGCCGGGAGTGGGGCTGGGCCTCCGGCCGGGCGTTCCTGATGTACGGCGTCGGCGTGCTGGGCCTGGCCGCGTTCGTCGCGGTGGAGAAGCGGATGGGCGACGCGGCCCTGCTGCCGCTGCGGCTGTTCCGCCGCCCGATGTTCAGCCTCACCAACGCCGTCAACTTCATCATGGGCGTCGGCATGTTCGGCATGATGATGTCGCTGCCGCTGTACCTGCAGATCGTCAAGGGCGCCACGCCCACCGCCTCCGGGCTGATGACGCTGCCGATGACCTTCGGCATCCTGGTCGCCGCCATGGGCTCCGGCGCCATCATCACCAAGACCGGGCGCTACAAGAAGTTCCCGATCATCGGCCTCGGCCTGCTCACCGCGTCCATGTTCGCCTTCGCCACCATCGGCGTGGACACCCCGCTGTGGGCGATCATGCTGATCATGGTCGGCGCCGGTGCCGGGCTGGGCCTGAACATGCAGACGCTGGTCCTGGTCATCCAGAACGACGCGCCCGCCAAGGACATGGGCGTCGCCACCTCGTCGGCGACCTTCTTCCGGTCGATCGGCGGCACCGTCGGCACGGCGGTGTTCCTGTCCATCCTGTTCAGCGTCGTCGGCGACCGCATCGCCGACGCGTTCGCCTCGGCCCGCACCGACCCGGCGTTCCTGGCCGCGGCCGCGCAGAACCCCGGCTTCTCCGCCGCCAACGGGGTCGACCTGAACAACACCGAGTTCCTCACCACGCTGGACCCGGCGCTGGCCCGACCGATCCTGACCGGGTTCGCCAGCTCGCTGGACACGGTGTTCCTGGTCGGCGGCTTCACCGTCCTGGTCGCGTTCGCGCTGATCTGGTTCCTCAAGGAGGTGCCGCTGTCGATGAAGTCCGGCATCGAGCGCGCCGCCGACGCGGAGGCCGAAGCACCGGTCCCGGTGGCCATGCACTGATCCGGCACGCACAAGAGCCCCGCACCTCCCGAGGTGCGGGGCTCTTCCCGGTTCAGAGGGCGGCGGTGCAGCCGGAGCCGTCGGTGGCCTGGGTGTCTTCCCGGTTCGGGTGCTCGACCACAGGCTGCGCGCGGACACCGGGAACCGGCTGGGGCAGGGCTGTGCTCCGGCTGTGCGCGGCTCTGCGATAGTTGCGCCCGGGACCACTGGGGGGAACGTGCGCGTCGTGCTGTCGATCTTCCTGGTCGGCGGGCTGGTCATCACCGCCGCGTGGTTCCTCGGCGCGCAACCGCCCCCTCCGGTCACCGCCCCGACCCCGGTCATCACCCCGGCCCCGGGCTGCCGACTGGGCGGCGGGTCCACGACCGTGCCGGAACCCACGAGGATCCTCACCCGCCGGGTCGACGCCGCGTGGACGCGCATCGAGACCTGGCTGGCCGTGCACGCGCCGCGCACCGCGGCCCGCTGGAACGCCCCCGCACCCGCCGCCGCGCTGAGCGCGCTGCAGCGGGAGGTGGGGGTGGAACTGCCCGGCGACCTGGTCGCGAGCCTGCGCAGGCACGACGGCTCGGGTGTGGGCGGGTTCGTGCTGCCGTTCGCCTACCGGCCGATGTCGGTGGGGGAGATCGCGGGCCACGCCAGGCGGATGTGCTCAGGCCCCGGTCAGCCCGGTTGGGACGGCCGCTTCGTGCCGTTCGCGGTCGACGGCGGGGGCGGCCTGCTCTACCTCGACCAGCGCGGAGCGGGCTCGCTGGAGGAGCAGCTCGACGGGGGACCCGGACCGGGCCGCTGGCCCACCGGGTTGTCCGAACTGCTGGAGCAGACGGCCGACCTGCTGGAGGAGGACATCGGCCCGCTCGCCGACCGCTACCGCCCGGAGGTCGACGCGGGCTGGTTGCGCTGGCGGATCGAGTAGCGGCGGGTCAACAGGAGGGCCCCGGTCATCGACGCGCGGGGCCCTGTCGCCGCGGTCCTCAGTGCAGGGTGAGGCCCGACTCCTTGAGCCGCTTGTACGAGCGCTCGATCTCGGCCTCCGCCTCGGCCCGGCCGACCCAGCTCGCGCCCTCGACGCTCTTGCCCGGCTCCAGGTCCTTGTAGACCTCGAAGAAGTGCTGGATCTCCAGCCGGTGGTACTCGGCCAGGTGGTGGATGTCGCGCAGGTGCTCGGTGCGCGGGTCGTTGGCCGGGACGCAGAGGACCTTGTCGTCGCCGCCCTTCTCGTCGGTCATCCGGAACATGCCGATCGCCCTGGAGCGGATCAGGCACCCCGGGAAGGTCGGCTCCTGGACCAGCACGAGTGCGTCCAGCGGGTCACCGTCCTCGCCGAGGGTGTTCTCGACGAAGCCGTAGTCCGCCGGGTACTGCGTCGCGGTGAACAGGGTGCGGTCGAGTCGGATCCGCCCCGTCTCGTGATCCACCTCGTACTTGTTGCGGACCCCCTTGGGGATCTCGATCGTGACGTCGAATTCCACGCCGTCCCTCGCTCGTCTCGGCTGCGTTTGTTACATCACTAGTGTGGACCACACCGGACTGGCGGCAGGCACCGATCCCGACGGATGCGGTGTGACGTTCGCAGGACACCAGGGGAGGACCACGCGTGCCCGAGCAGGACCCCACCGTCGGGCAGCAGTCCGACGCGCACCGGCGGCAACCTGATGACCTGCCGAAACGTCCTCCGGAGGTGCCCGACGACACCCCCGCCTGGCCCGGCGCCGACGACACCGCCTGGCCCGCCCAGGACGACGACACCGCCCCCGCGGTGCCGGACGAGCCCACCCGGCCCGCTCCGAACGCCGCCGGAAGTGACGAGCCCCACGTCCCCGGACCCGCTCCGACACCCCCGACAGCCGTCGCACAGTCGGGTGAACCTGCGGACGAACCCCCGCAGCCGACCGCCTGGCCCACCACGGGCGACGACGAACTGACCGCCGCGGAGCCCGCCGAGGCCGCCGAGCCCGGGCTCGCCGAGCGCCCCGCGCAGGCAGAGGACGCCGGGGAGGCGGGCGCTCCGGCAGGCCCGGAGACCCCCGGTCCCGGCCAGACCGAACCCGATGCGGCCGACCGGGGTGCCCCCGGCGGAACCGGGCCCGACGCGGCCGGTCCCGAGCAGGACAGCGCTCCCCCCGGGGCCGCGTGGCCCGAGGCCGAGCCGCCCACCGAGGAGCGACCGGGGTCCGGCAAGCCGGGGACCGCGGACCCCACTGCCGCCGAGCAGGCCCCCACCGAGCCGAACGCGGGCGACGCCCACCCGGCCACCTCCCGGCAGTCGGGTGGGGACGAGCAGCCCGCTGTGGTCGGGGACGCGGGAACACCCACCGACCAGGGCGAGGGCAGCTCTGCCGTGGCGGGCACCGAACAGGGCGGGAGCGATCCCGCTGGAGCAGAACACGGCGAGGGTGGTCCCGCCGCAGCGGAGCGCACTGAGCGGAGCGAGAGCGGTCCCGTTGCGGTGGAGCGCACTGAGCGGGGCGAGGGCGGTCCCGTTGCGGTGGAGCGTGCCGAGCGGGGCGAGGGCGGTCCCGTTGCGGTGGAGCGTGCCGAGCGGGGCGAGAGCGGTCCCGCTGGGGGAGAGCGCGCTGAACGCGGCGAGGGTGGTCCCGCCGCGGTGGAAGGTGGACGGGGCGGGAGCGATCCCGCTGGGGCAGAGCGCGGCGAGGGCGATCCCACCGCCGCAGAGCGCGTCGACCGGGGCGGGAGCGGCTCCGCCGCCGCAAAGCGCACCGAGCCCGCCGCACCCGTCGGATCCGCTGAGCACCCCGAGCCCACCGACGAACCCGAGCACGACCGGGACGCCGAGCGACCCGAGGCAGCCGAGCAGCCGCAGGACACCGACCCGGCCGACGAGTCGGCGGCCCCGACCGCCCCGACCGCCGAACCAGACCGCGCCGAGGTCGACGAGCCTGCCGCCGAGCAGCCCGCATCACCCGAGGACGCCCACCCCGACCTCCGAGCCCCGGCGGAAAACCGCCCCGAGCCCACCCCCCAGTCCCCACCTGACGCCCAGCCCGGATCGGACGACCAGACCGCCGCCCCGGCCGACGCCGCCGGAGCGCCTGGCGACCCCGAGCGCCCCGCCGCTCCCCGCACCGACGACCGTTCCGCCGTCGAGGAGCCGCGCCCGCCGTCCTTCTCGTTCAACTGGAACACGACGACCCCGGTCGAGGACCTCGACGACGCCCCCGCCGTCCACCGCGTCGGCTCCGACGACATCGCGAACGCCTACGCCCTGGTCGACGACCTCGACGACAACGCGCTCGACGACCACGAGGCCTACCTCCACGACCCCGACGCGCCCCCGCCCGACGACGGCCGCCGGGCAGGCGAACCCGACCACCCGCACGCCGCCTACTCCGCCGACGACGAGCAGAGAGCAGCCGAGCACACCCCCGCCGAACCCGACCACGACGCGCACCAGCGCGAACTGCCCGACGAGGCAGGCCACGCGGCGAGCGACCACCCGCTCGACGTGCGCCACGACGCCGGCCCGCCCGACGGCGGCGACCACGTGGCGGAGGCCCACCCGCACGACGTGCACCGGGATGCCGGCGGGGGCGACCTGTCCGATGAGGGCGGCCACGAGGTGGGTGCTCACCCGCTCGACGTGCGCCCCGACGCCGACCGGGGCGAGCTCCCCGACGACGGCGGCCACGTGGCGGAGGCCCACCCCCACGACGTGCACCGGGATGCCCATGAGGGTGAGCTGCCCGATGAGGGTGGCTATACGGCGGCCCACCCGCACGACACCGGCCGAGAAGACGACCAGCACCCGGACCTGCCCGACCCGGCGGAGTCCCACGGGCAGGAGCCGGGCGGTGGCGGCACCGCCGAGCTGCGGCGCCCGGACGTCGAGCCGCCCACCCGGTTCACCCGGCCGGTCCCCCCGGACCAGCGGCCCGAGCCGCCGACCCGGTTCGTCCCGCGCCCCGACGCGGACCGCACCGCGCCCAACCCCCGGCCCACGCCGCCGCAGGGCGACCGCACGTCCGAGCTGAACCGCCCCGGCTGGTCGCGCGTGCCCGGCGCCGTCGGGCCGCACGGCGGGCGCGGTCCCGCCGGGCT
>NZ_JAJCXD010000094.1:0-14818 GCF_021056305.1 Actinokineospora sp. PR83 | reverse complement strand
CCCCGGCGGCCGAGGTCCGCGTCGCCCGGAGGGCGACAGCTACCCGCGGCCCGATGCCGAGGGGCTGCCGGTCAACGGCGGGCGCCCCGGCAGGCCCGCAGGCCCGCCCCCGCCCGGGGCGACCGGCGCCCACCCGCGCCCCCCCGCCCCCGGCCGCCAGAACCAGCGCCCCACCGGTGCCTTCCCCGTCCCGGGGAGCACGGGGAACACCGGTGAGCGCCGGATCTCCGAGGGCCTCGACGGTCTCGACGAGCAGCCCCCGCGCGGTCCCCGGCAGCAGCCCGGCCAGTCGTCCATGCCGCCGCAGCCGCCGGAGGACGCGGCGGAGGACCGGCCCGCGATGATGCCGCCGCCGAACGTCCCGCCGGAAGAGCTGATGGGGCTCACCACCGAGATGGAGCCGATCGGCGAGGCCGTGCAGAAGCGGCGCCGGGTCGACCACACGCTGGCGCGGTTCTCCGCCGTGCACGACGAGCTCGCCGCCGAGGAGAAGGCCCGCAAGGCCAAGAAGCTCAAGCTGAACCCGTTCGCGGGGGACGTCGACGAGCTGGACGACCACCTGACGGGGCTCGGGCAGGTGCCCGGTGCCGAACCGGGGGAGGTGGTTGACTTTGTCGACTCCAAAAGTGGACCGGAAGCGCCCACCGAAGAAGCGCGGACTGTTCGGACGCCGCCGCTCCGAGTAGCCGAGCCCGGCGCGGACCTGCCCACCGAGGTGGTCCCGGCCGTCGACGAGCCGGTCCGGGACGACAGCCCCGCCGAACCCGAGCCGGAACCGGAGTCCGAGCCGGACCCCGAACCCGAGGTCGTCGTGACCGAGGTGCCGCCGCGGCAACCGCACGACCGGAAGGTGCTCGCGGGCCGGTTCGCCGCCATCGCCGTCGCCGCGGTCGTGTTCGTGGCGACCGGCATCGGCTGGGGCTACGCCAAGTGGACCGACGGCAGCATCGACGACGTGCGCGCGCTGGACCCCAACTCGGACGCGATCACCAACGCCGCCGCCCAGCAGGGCGACGAGAACTTCCTGCTGGTCGGTTCCGACAGCCGGGAGGGCGCGGCGGCCGAGGAGGGCGTCGGCGACGCCGAGCAGGTGCCCGGTGCGCGCTCGGACACGGTGATGGTGGCGCACGTGCCCGCCGACCGCAGCCGGGTCGTGCTGGTGTCGTTCCCGCGCGACCTGGAGATCAACCGGCCGTCCTGCGAGCGGTTCGACGCCAAGACCAACACCTACACCGGTGAGCAGGTGCCGGGGCAGAAGATCGCGAAGATGAACACCGCCTACCAGGTGGGCGGTCCGCTGTGCATGACCAAGGTCGTGCAGGAGCTGTCCGGGTTGAACATCACCCGGTTCATCGGGATCAACTTCGACGGCTTCAAGGGCATGGTCGACGCGGTCGACGGCGTCAACGTGTGCGTCGAGAAGCCCATGTTCGACACCGTCCTCAACACCTGGGTCGTCAAGGACGCGGGCACCGAGGTGCTGCTGCGCGGGGACCAGGCGCTGAACTTCGTGCGCGCCAGGCACGTGGTGGGCGACATCACCTCCGACTACGGCCGGATCAAGCGCCAGCAGCGGTTCCTGTCGGCGTTGCTGCGCAAGGCCATGTCCAGCCAGGTGCTGCTGGACCCGGGCAAGCTGACCAGCTTCACCAGCGAGTTCGCCAAGTCCACGTTCGGCGACAACATCGGCCTGGACTCGCTGCTGCGGCTGGGCCAGTCGTTGCAGGGCTTGGAGGCCGGGCGGGTCACCTTCATCACCGTGCCGACCGTGGGCACCTCCAACACCCGCGGCAACGAGACGCTGCTCCCGGACGACAACAAGGCGCTGTTCCACGCCATCATCACCAAGCAGGCGCTGCCCGGCGAGAAGCCCGCGGGCGGGCAGCAGGCGATGCCGCAGCCCGCGCCGCTGCGCCAGCAGCAGACCGAGCAGGTCGACCCGAAGACCCTCAAGATCCAGGTCCTCAACGGCGGCAACACCACCGATCGCATCGCCAGGAAGACCGCGGACAAGCTGACCGGTGTCGGCTACACCGTGGTGCAGGTCAACTCGGGCCCGTCGGTGCCGAAGACCACGATCCGCTACGGCAAGGGCCGCGAGGCGCAGGCGCAGACCCTGGCGTCGTCGATCCCCGGCGCGACCCTGGAGCTGGACCCCGGCGCGGGCACCGCGCTGGTGCTGGTGCTCGGCCCGGAGTTCGACGGCACCGTCACCGCCCCCGGCGGTGCGGGCGGACCGGCCCAGGAGGAACTGCCCGCCAACCTGTCGACGATCAACGCCGGGGACGTGAGCTGCGCGTAAGCGGGTTCGTCGTGGCGGGTTCATCTGCGGTTCATCCCGCGCTGGGGCAACCGGGCGCGCGGGGAACTAGGCTGACCGGCATGCGTGAGGCTTACCATCTCGAACTCGGCAAACTCGCCGATCAACTGGCCGGCATGTGCGCGATGGTGGCCGAGGCCATGGAATCCGCCACCCGGGCGCTGCTCGACACCGACCTGGCCGTGGCCGAGCAGGTGATCAGCGGCGACGAGAAGATCGACGACGCCCGCTCGTCCTGCGAGGAGCACGCCTACGCGCTGCTCGCCCTGCAGGCGCCGGTGGCCACCGACCTGCGGACGGTGCTCGCGGCCATCCACGCGGCGGAGTCGCTGGAGCGGATGGGCGACCTGGCCCTGCACGTGGCCAAGGCGGCCCGGCGCAGGCACCCGGCCCCGGTCCTGCCGGAGCCGGTGCACGGCTACTTCGCCGAGATGGGCCGCATCGCCGTCGAGCTCGCCCGCAAGGCCGAGACCGTCATCCGCACCCAGGACGTCGCCGCCGCGCGCGCCCTCGAGGACGCCGACGACGAGATGGACGACCTGCACCGGCACCTGTTCTCGGTGATCATGGACAAGGAGTGGCCGCACGGCGTCGCGTCCGCGGTGGACGTCACGCTGCTCGGCCGCTTCTACGAGCGCTACGCCGACCACGCCGTGTCGGTGGCCAAGCGCGTCGTCTTCGTCGTCACCGGCCGGATGCCCGGCTCGGGCGCCGAGGACTTCTGACAGTCCACAGCAGACGAACCTGAACCGCCCCGCCGACCCCGGTGGGGCGGTTTCCCTTTCCCGCAACGAGTCCGCGCGGTCGCGGCAGGGCCGGTCGTGGAGGGTTGTGCGGGGGAGCGCAGAGATCGATACTCGGACCCGTGTCCCGCTGGCCGGTCGTCATCGCGTTCGCCGCACTGGGTGTCTCCACCCAGGTCTGCTGGCTCGCCTACGCCGCGATCACCACCGCCACCGCGACCCACTTCGGCGTCTCCGACCCCGCCGTCGGCTGGCTGGCGAACCTGTTCCCGCTGCTGTTCGTGCTGCTCAGCGTGCCCGCCGGGCGGCTGCTGGACACCCGGCTGCGGCCCGCCCTCGCGCTCGCGGCGGTCCTGCTCGGCCTCGGCGCGCTGACCAGGGTTGCGGTCGACGCCTACTGGGCGGCGCTGCTCGGGCAGGGCCTCGCCGCCCTGGCCCAGCCGCTGGCCGCCAACGCCATCACCCGGGTCGCCGCGGCCTACCTCGAACCGCGGCACCGGCCGCTGGGCATCGCCGTCGGCGCGGGCGCCACCTACGTCGGCATGATCGTCGCCATCGGCGTGGGCACCGCCATCCCGGACGACGTGCCGCTGGTCGTCGCCGTGGGCGCCGGGCTGACCCTGGTCACCGTCATCGCCGCGCTGCTGGCCCTGCGCGGGAGACCACCGTTCGAGGTGGCGGTGCGGCGACCGCCGTCACTGGCCGCTGTCGCCCGGCAACCGGGGGTGGCGCTGCTGGCCACCGTGGTGTTCGCGGGCATGGGCGTCTTCGTGGCGCTGGCGACCTGGCTGGAGCCGCTGCTCAAGCCAGGCGGGGTCGCCGCGGACGCGTCCGGGCTGCTGATGCTGACCATGCTCGTCGCCGGGATCGCGGGCTGCGCGGTCATCCCGCCGCTGGCGGCGCGCAAGACAGCGGAACCGACCGCGCTGCTGGTCACCGCGGTGGTCACCGCGGTGGTCACCGCGCCGGCGTGCCTGCTGCTGGCGCTCGCCCCCGGGGTTGCCACCGGGTTCGCCGCCGCCCTGCCGATCGGGTTCCTGCTGCTCGCCGCGCTGCCGGTCGCCCTGGCCCACGTCGAGCGCACCGCGGGCGACTCCGCGGGCACGACCACCGCCCTGCTCTGGCTGACCGGCAACGCGGGCGGCGTGGTCGTGTCACTGGCCGCGGGCTCCCTGCTCGGCACCCCCGGACTGGCCTTCGGGCTGTTCGCACTGCTCGCCCTCGGCGCGGCGGGACTCGCCCACCTGCTCCGGCGCGGGCCCCGTGTGGTGGATCGGGGCAAAACACTGCACTAGGTTCGAACGCGTGTGCTCAGGATCGGTGTCACAGCCAGGTAACCGCCGGGGGGATGCGGGCGCCGCGACCGGTTCCGTGCGGTTGACTGTGTCGCCATGGGCGTCGAGCCACGGGGAGTCCGGTTGGTGACCACCGCACCACCGGGGACCACCGCGCCGTCGCCCCTGCGCCGGGTCGCCAGGTCGGCCACCACCACCCCCGGCAGGCTGTCGGTGATCTGGGCCGGGCTGCTGCTGCTGACCATCGCCACCGGCATCGTCTCCGCCGTCGCCACCCAGGCCAAGCAGGACACCCTCGACGAACTCCTCACCCAGCGTGAACCCCTCGCCGCGGTCGCCCAGCAGATCTTCCGGTCCCTCTCCGACGCCGACGCCACCGCGGCCAGCGCCTTCCTCTCCGGCGGTGTCGAACCCCCCGAGCTGCGCGCCCGCTACGAACTCGACATCGCCACCGCGGGTGAGGCCATCGGCGCCGCCTCCTCCGACCTGGGCGCCGACCCGGTGGCCGCCGGGTACGTCAGCACCCTGTCCCGGCAGCTCCCGGTCTACACCGGACTCGTCGAGACCGCCCGCGCCAACAACCGCCAGGGCTTCCCCGCGGGCGCCGCGTACCTGCGCGAGGCGTCCGGGCTGATGCGCTCGAAGATCCTCCCCGCCGCCGAACAGCTCTACGGCATCGATCACCTGCGCCTGCGGGCCGCCCAGGACGAGGCCCGCGCGCTGCCGTGGGTGCCGGTCGCGCTCACCGCGGGCCTGCTGGTCGCACTGCTCGCGGCCCAGGTCCACCTGACCCGCAAGACCAACCGGCTGCTCAACGTCGGCCTGGTCGTGGCCACCGCGGCGGTGGTCGTGGCGGTCGCCTGGGCGTCGGTCGCCCTGCTGCTGGCCGCCGACCGGGTCGACGACGCGCAGCGCAACGGCTCCACCCAGGCCGACGTCCTCGTGCACGCCCGCATCAACGCCCTCAAGTGCCGGGCCGACGAAACCCTCACCCTCGTCGCCCGCGGCGACGGCCCCGGCTACGAGGCCGAGTGGCAGCAACTCGCCGCCACCCTCACCGGCGACGGCCGCGACAACCTCCTGCGCCAAGCCCAGGACCTCGCCCCCACCGACGCCGTCCGCCAGGCCGTGGACAACGCCACGGCCTGGCAGGGCGCCCACCGCAGGATCCGCGAACTCGACGGCAACGGCCAGTACGAGGAGGCGGTCACGGTCGCGGTCGGCCAGGCCCCCGACAGCGCCGCCACCACCTTCGCCGCCCTCGACGACGACCTGCGCACGGCCATCGACGCCGCCCGCACCGAGTTCGCCACCCAGACCACCCGGGCCGCCCAGGTCACCACCGGCCTCACCCCCGGCGTGGCCCTGCTGACCCTGGTCGCCGCCGCGGGCATCTCCGCGGGCATCCGCGAACGCCTCCGCGAGTACCGATGACCGGCGGCGCGGTGGAGACCGGCGGTGCGGTGGGGACCGACAGCGTGGCGGTGAAGGGCAGTGCGGTGAGGATCGGTGGCGTGGTGGAGGTTGGTGGAGCGCCGGGTGGCGGCAGAGTGGTCGGGGTGCGCGGGCCGGGTGGGTCGGTCAGGGGGAGAGGGGCGCGGATGCGGCGGGTGGCGGTGCTGGCGGTCGCGGTCGCGCTGGCGGTGACCGCGTGCGGGGGCGGCGCGGTCCCGGTGGACCGGGTCGACGTGCGGTCGGTGGAGCGCCCGCAGCCGGTGGGGGTGGAGGTCAACCCGCCGACCAGCACCGGTGCGACCGCAGCCGTGCCCCCGTGTGACCCGACGGCGAGCCTGCGGCCCGCCGGGAAGCCCACCCCCGGCCTCATGCCCCCGGGCACCACCATGCGCGCCATCCAGGACCGCGGCAGGCTCATCGCGGGCGTCGACCAGAACACCTTCCTCTTCGGCTTCCGCGACCCCACCAGCAACGCCCTCATCGGCTTCGACATCGACCGGGTCCGCGAGATCGCCGCCGCCATCTTCGGCGACCCCGACCGCGTCCAGTTCAAGGTCATCACCTCCGCCGAGCGCGTCGACGCCCTCAAGCGCGGCGACGTCGACATCGTCGTCCGCACCATGACGGCCACCTGCGCCCGCTGGGCCGACATCAACTTCTCCGCCATCTACTACACCGCGGGCCAGCGCGTCCTGGTCGAGAAGTCCTCCCCCATCACCGCCGTCGACCAACTCGGCGGCAAGCGGGTCTGCGCGGCCAAGGGCTCAACGTCCATCACCAAGCTGCGCGACTCCCCCGCCCCACCGGACCTCCTCGCCGTCGACAACTGGTCGGACTGCCTGGTGCTGCTGCAACAGGGCCAGGTCACCGCGGTCTCCACCGACGACACGATCCTGGTGGGGATGGCCGCCCAGGACCCGAACGTGAAGATGGTCGGCCCGCGGTTCACCGAGGAGCCGTACGGCATCGGCATCCCCAAGCAGAGCGAGGACATGGTGCGCTTCGTCAACGCCGTGCTGGAGGACTCCATCCGCACCGGTTCCTGGGCCGCCAGCCACAACCGCTGGCTCGACAGAGCCGACCAACCCGCCAACCCCCCGGTCGCCCGGTACCGGGACTGACCATGACCCACAACCCGGACCCCCACAGCGGCCACCTCCCCCCACCCCCCTGGGACCAGCCGCCCCCCGACCCCGCGGGCGCGCAGCCCCCGGGGCAGCACCGCCCCACCCCCGACGCCCACCCGAGCCCGGGACAGCAGTCCCGGCCGTCCTCCTCGGGCCCGGAGCTGAGCGGTGGGCAGCCCCCGCACCACCCCGGACAGCCCCGGCCTCAGCAGCCGACCCCGGGCGAGCCCACCGGTTCCCCACCGCAGGGCCGGCGCCCGCCGTACCCCGGCAACCGCCCACCGCAGCAGAACCCGGTGGAATCCACCGGTCCCCAGCACAGGCAGCCCCCGAGCAGGCACCCGGACCAGGGCGCAGGCCCCCACCGCCCAGTGCCGCCATTCCAGCCGCACCCCCACCCCCGCCCGGCAAACCCGGCTGAGCAGAGCGGTTCCTGGTCTCGCCCGCCGAACTCGGCTGAGCAAACCGGGTCCCAGCCTCGGCCGGTGGATCCGATGGAGCAGGGCAGGTCTCAGTCCCGCCCGCTCTCACCGCCCCCCGCTTCGAACCCGCCCGTCCCCGGTCCGGGTGGCCACCACCCCGCCCCGGCCCCGAACCGCCCAGGCCCGGCCAACCCGGCCGAGTCCACCGATCCGCAGCCGCGCCCCTCCGAGCGCGGTCGCCACGGCAGGCGAAACCCGATCGAGCCTCCCCCGCCCCGGCCGGAGCACCCCGGCAGGCCTCGGCCGGAGCAGCCGAGCCAGCCCCACCCCGCTCAGCAGGGCCAGCCCGCTCAGCAGGGCCAGCCGGGCCAGCCGGGCCAGCAGGGCCAGTCCGCCCAGCAGGGCCAGCCCGCCCAGCAGGGCCAGCCGGGCCAGCCCGCTCAGCAGGGCCAGCCGGGTCAGCCGGGTCAAGCCCACCCTGCCCAGTCAGGCCAGCCGGGTCAGTCAGGCCAAGGCCACCCAGCCCAGCCCGGTCAGCTCCGCTCCGCTCAGCCGGGCCAGTCCGGTGCCGCCCAGTCAGGCCGGCCCCGACCCGGACCGGCAGGCAGGCCGCGCCCCGCCCCGCCGAGCCAGTCCAACCCGGCCCAGCCCCGGCCCGCCCAGCCGAACGCACCCCGCCCCGACGGGTTCCGCCCCCCGCAGCCGATCCACCCCGGCCCCGCCGAACCCCCCTTCCACGACGACTTCCGGGGCCACGACCAGCCCACCAGCGTCCTGGAGATCCCCACCCTCACCCAGAGCATCGAACCCCCGCCCCCCGCCGAGGAACCCGAACCCGTCCCGGCGCCCTTCCCGTCCGGTTCCCAGCCATCGACCGGTTCCGGTTCGTTCCCCGGCACCGGCAGGCGCACGGCTTCCCGCGCCGCGGGTCGGGGCAGGCTCGGGGCGGGGTTGGTCGAGGTCCCCGTCGTCCCGGTGAAGGACCCGGCGAGCGCTGTCCTGGACGACCCGGTGGTCGCCGAGAACAAGCGGTTCTGCAACAGCTGCGGTGCCGAGGTCGGTCGGGGTGGGCCGCCGGAGGGGGTGTGCGGGACCTGCGGGCAGGCGTACAACTTCCGCCCCCGCCTGTTCCGCGGTGACCTGGTCGGCGGCCAGTACGAGGTGCTGGGCAGCATCGCCTACGGCGGTCTCGGGTGGATCTACCTGGCCAAGGACCACAACGTCAGCGCCCGCTGGGTCGTGCTCAAGGGCCTCATCGACACCGGTGACGCCACCTCGATGGCCTCGGTCGTCGCGGAGCGGCGGTTCCTGGCCGAGGTCGAGCACCCGAACGTGGTGAAGATCTACAACTTCGTGCAGCACCCGGACCCGAACACCGGGTCGCTGGTCGGGTACATCGTCATGGAGTACGTGGGTGGGCAGTCGCTGCGGCAGCTCGCGCTGGAGCACCACCGGGAGACCGGGCGGGCCGAGCCGCTGCCGATCGGGCAGGTGATCGCCTACGGGCTGGAGATCCTCCCCGCGATCGGGTACCTGCACAGCATCGACATGCTCTACTGCGACCTCAAGCCGGACAACGTGATCCAGACCGGTGAGCAGCTCAAGCTGATCGACCTGGGCGCGGTCCGCAAGACCGACGACTACGAGAGCCCGCTGTTCTTCACCGCCGGGTACGCCGCCCCCGAACTGGCCACCGAGGGCGCCACCATCGCCTCCGACATCTACACGGTCGGCCGGACGCTGGCGGTGCTCAGCATCGAGTTCGCCGGGTACACCACCCGCTACAAGCACACCCTGCCCGGCCCGGAGGCCGAACCGCTCTTCGCCCTCTTCGGCAGCTACCACCGGGTCCTCAAGCGCGCCACGCACGCCGACCCGTTGCGCCGCTTCACCTCCGCCGGGGAGATGGCCGACCAGTTGACCGGGGTGCTGCGGGAGGTGATGGCGCTGGGCACCGGCAGGCCGCGGCCCGGTCTGTCCACTGTGTTCAGCGTGGACACCCGGTCCTTCGGCGCCTCGGTGGCCGAGGAGGGCGCGGACGTGCTGCCCGCCCCGGCGCCCGCCGAGGTGGCCAGCGTCCTGCCGCTGCCCCTGGTCGACACCGACGACCACGCCGCCACCGTGCTGGCGAGCATCACCGCCACCGAGCCCGCCGAGCTGGTCGCCGCCCTCAACAGCGCACCGCGCGACTCCATCGAGGTGCGCCTGCGGCTGGTCAAGGCCCGGATGGAACAGGGCGACCTGCGGGCGGCCCACTCGGAGCTGATCGCCGCCCGCAGGCTCGCCACCGACCCGGCCGAGTGGCGCCCGGACTGGTTCGACGGCCTGGTGGCCCTCGTCTCGGGCAACCCCGCGGCTGCCCGCGACGCCTTCGACCGGGTGTACGACGCGGTGCCGGGGGAGTTGGCACCGAAGCTGGCCCTGGCCGCGAGCCACGAGCAGTCCGGCGACCACTTCGCCGCCGCCCGGTTCTACGAGCTGGTGTGGCGCACCGACCACTCTGTGGTCAGCGCCGCCTTCGGCCTGGCCAGGGTCTACCTCGCCCAGGGCGCTCGCGGCAGCGCCATCGAGGTGCTGGACCAGGTCCCGGACACCTCCAGCCACCACCTCAGCGCCCAGATCGCCGCCATCAAGATCAAGGCCAGGGCGGGCGAGCCGGACAGCCAGGCACACGTGACCGAATCCGAACTCCACGACGCCGCCAAGCGCCTGGAGCGCCTGACCCTGGACGCGGAACGCCGCACCCGCCTCGCCGCGGACGTCCTCGAAGCCGCCCACGGCTGGGTCGGGGCGGGCAAACCGGGCGCCGACCCGGCGAACCACCACCGCACCGTCCTCGGCTGCGCGCTGTCCGAACGCGAACTCCGCTTCGGCCTCGAACACTGCTACCGCACCCTGGCCCGCCTGGCGGGCACCCCGGAACAACGCCACGCCCTGGTCGACCAGGCCAACTCCATCCGCCCCCGGACGATCACCTGATCCCGGGGCTGCCTGCCAGGGCGACGGCCTACTGGTCGACCGGACCGCGGGTCAGGGCGAGGGCGGGTATGTCGGTTCCCGCGGTGCCGATGACGACCTGACCGGTCAGGTACGGCAGGCGCACGGCCGTCACCTGGCCGACCGTGAGCCGGGCAGCGGGCGTTGCGGTGCCGTCGAGGATGACTTCGGCGGGCACCGGGGTGGCCGCGGTCGCCTGTTCCCACGCGATCCGGGGCCCGGCCGCGACGTCCCGGAGCGCGCCGTGGAGCAGGAAGTTGTGCAGGACGGTGGCGAGCAGGTTGTCGTCGGGTTCCTCGCCGGGCAACGGGATGCCGGTGACGACCAGGACATCGGAGAACGAGCCACCGCCGTATCCGATGCGGACCTCGCGCAACCACGGGCCGCGGCCCGTGGTCCCCGTGACGGAGGGCTTGAGTTCGGAGTTCGCCTGCACTGCCACCGGGTGCCCGAGCGCGAAGCTCGCGTCCGCCACGGTGAGCCGGGTCTTGTCCTCGATCCGGACGAGCCTGAGCGCGTCTTCGTAGGTGCGGCCGGAGTTCGCAGCGAGTTCGCGGGCTCGCGCCTCAGTGGAATCCATGCGTCTTCCCTCGGTTGTGGACGTCCTCCCGACTCTGGCCAGGCGCGTCGTCCGAACCGCTGGGCGCCGGAGCCGGGATCGGCGACCGGGCTCAGCCCAACTCGATGATCGAGATGTCCGGCGGCGCCCCGACCCGCACCGGCGGGCCCCAGAACCCGGCCCCGTTCGTCACGTACAGCCAAGTACCGTCCACCTGGGACAACCCGGAGACCGCGGGCTGCTGGGCCCGCACCGCGTAGTGGAACGGCCACATCTGCCCACCGTGCGTGTGCCCGGACAGTTGCAGGTCAACCCCGGCCGCCGCCGCGTCCTCGACCTGCACCGGCTGGTGTGCCATCAGCACGGTCGGCGTCCCCTCGGCCCGGCCTGCCAGCGCGCGCGGGATGTCCGGGGAGTCGTCGAAGCTCTTGCCGGTCACGTCGGTCACCCCGGCCAGCGTCAACCGCCCACCCGCGACCGCGGTGTGCTCGTTGTGCAGGTAGTTCAGCCCGAGCCGTTCCAGTTCCTCGACCCACTGCTCGTACCCGCTGTAGTACTCGTGGTTGCCGGTGACGAAGAACGTGCCCTCGCGGGAGACCAGGTCCCGCAGCGGTGCCGCCGCCTCGCCCAGTTCCGCGACCGACCCGTCGGCGAGGTCGCCGACCATGGCGACCAGGTCCGGCTGCGTCTCGTTGATCATCCGCACGATGCGCTCGGTGTGCGCCCGCCCGGAGATGGGTCCCAGGTGGATGTCGGACACGACCGCGATCCGGTACCCGCGCAGCGCGTCCCCGCCCACCGGCACCGGCACCCGCTTGACCAGCGGCGGGCTCAGCGCCGAGACCACCCCGGACCCGACGATCCCGGCCGAGGCGACCCCGGCCACCACCGCCGTGGTCCGCGCCAGGAACAGCCGCCGCCCCTCGTCCACCGCGGGCGCCGCCGCGGGTTCCGCGGTCGAGGCCCCGGCCGGTTCCACACCGGACTCGGCGACCAGGGCCGGGACCGGGGCGGGCTTCGCGCGCAGCCACCCGCGCAGCAGCAGCTTCGGGATCTCCAGGACCAGCAGCATCAGCAGCAGGTACATGAACATCGCCAGCCAGATGTACCCCGGCCAGGAGAACCACGCCGCCTCCGCAGGCCCGACCACCCTGGTCAGCGACAGCGTCGCCGCCACCAGCAGCGCGAGCACGCCCAGCACGACCGTGCCCACCACCCGCCCCCGGCGGGAGCGGGTGGTGTCCCGCACCAGCCGTCTCCAGAGGTACCAGTGCAGCAGCACGACCAGCAGGCCGATGAGGGCGAAGAACATGGCGCCAGCCTACGGATTGAGCTCCACCGACCGGCGGCTGAGCAGCTCGGGATTGTCCGCGATCTTCGCCAGGTCCTCCGGCCTGCCGTTCTCCAGGAAGTGGCTCAGCTTGACCTGTACGAACAGCGCCCGCGCGCGGACGGCGACGGTCCCGTCCTCGGCGCCGAGCCGCCCCTCGGCGGACACGTAGACCTTGCGCCCGGCGACCCCGTCGAGGTGGGCGTCGATGAACAGCGTGGTGCCCACCGGCACCGGTCGGACGAACTCGGTCTCCAGCTTCGCGGTGACCGCGGGCTTGCGCAGCAGGTTGCCGACGGCCGCGCCGAGCGCCTCGTCGAACGCGCAGGCCAGCAGGCCGCCGTGGGCCAGGCCGGGGGCGCCCTGGTGCGCCTCGGTCACGGTGAACCGGGAGCGGATGGTGACGTCCTCGCACGCCGAGGTGCGGATGTGCAGGCCCTGCTCGACGCCGTCGCCGCAGCCGAAGCAGTAGGCGTAGTGCTGGGGCAGGTCCGTGCCCGGGGCGGGCGCTTCCGGGTGGCGCTCGGGTGCTTCGGTCGGCACCGGCGGCCACACCTCGGTGGTGGTTCGACTCATTACCGAAGAGTAACTTACGTCCCGCGCACCCGCCTTGACCGGCTGAGCAGCGCCACTGGCCCCGGCCGCCTGTCCGCCGCAGGCTGGGGCGGTGGACGAGGACACCACCGACGTGGTCGAGGCCGTGCGGCGCTGCTCGGAACTGGCCGACGCGCTGGCCCGGCTGGTGCTCGGCGACCCGGAACCGGCTCCGCCGCCCCGGCGCCGGAGGTGACACCGCGCAGCGACCGCCCCGCCGTACTCGCCGCCCGTGGATCGACCGGTCGCCGTCACGGGGTGATCGATTGTGCGGACGCCGCCCGCGGGGCACTATTGCCCACCTGAGCGTGCGTTGTGCCCAGGTGTGCACAAGCACGGGGCTGGAGTGGAACCGGGACGGCCACCACGCCAGTCTGTTACCTGACGGAGGCGGTTCGAGCGGGTCTCCACCGGCGGCGTGGGAGGAAGACGTGACGCGGGTTCGCACCATGGCGGAGGCCGAGGCGCTGGCGAAGCGGCACGGCGCCCGGCCGGAGGCCCACATCGTGCCCGAGCGGGTGCGCGCGGCCGAGCGCGGTGACCACCGGGTCGAGGGCGAGGACATGGACGGGCTGGAGTTCAGCCCGGACGAGCTGCGCCGCGCCGAGGGCAGGCTCGCCCAGCTCCAGGGGGACCTGGTGGCGCGGCTGCGCGACGCCATCGCCCTGTCGGACCCGCTGCACGACGGCAGCGGCCCGGTCGCCGGTCCGATGCGCCAGTCCTTCCTCAACCGCGCCGACGAGCAGAGCGGGGTCGTCGCCGCGCTGGTCGACTACATCGAGGAGATCGACGAGGTGCGCCGCACGATGAAGGAGACCCTCGACTCCTACACGCAGACCGACGAGTCGCAGGCCGAGGCGTTCCGCCGGGTCGAGCAGCGCATCCCGGTCCTGCCCGCCGTCGAGTCGGGGGAGCGGGCCTGATGCGCTACGACCCGAACCGCGAGGGCGAGTACTACTCCGAGGCGCACCCGCCGAGCCGCAGCGAGCGGGAGCGCGCCGCGCGCCGCAAGCGCTTGCAGCAGCGCAACAAGGAGTTCAACGACTTCACCCACATCCGGTGGGACGCCTACACCCACCCCACCCTCTACAACATGATCATGAAGGCCAAGCCGGAGCAGCTCGGCGACCGCGCCAGGGCCTGGGCCGAGCTGGCGGAGAAGATCACCGGCACCACCGGCGAGGTCAGCCGGGTCGTGGGCGGGCTGATGGGCGCCTGGCGCGGCCCGGCCGCGGTGCGCGCCGCCGAGTCCAACACCCGCCTCACCCAGTGGGCCGACGAGGCCGGGCACACCGCCTCCAGGATCGGCGCGGGCCTGTCGGACTACACCACCACGATCATGCGGGCCCAGGCCGCCATGCCCGAGCCGGTG
This sequence comes from Actinokineospora sp. PR83, assembly GCF_021056305.1. Taxonomy (NCBI): domain Bacteria; kingdom Bacillati; phylum Actinomycetota; class Actinomycetes; order Pseudonocardiales; family Pseudonocardiaceae; genus Actinokineospora; species Actinokineospora sp. PR83. The sequence goes on along the minus strand of NZ_JAJCXD010000094.1, from coordinate 604 downwards.
TACTACTACGCCGAGCGCAACTTCATGGCGGGCTACGACGTCAAGGTCGGCGGCGACCCCGCCAGCGCGGTCATGCTCAAGCAGATGACCGACGACCAGGCGCCCAAGCTGGAGGAGCGCAACGCGGCCAAGGCCGAGGCGGTCCGGGTCATGCGGGCCTACGCGGACCGCAGCCAGGAGGTCTCGCAGGACCTGCCGGTGTTCACCCCCAAGCCGGGCAACCAGCCCGCCCCGCCCCCGGTCTTCCCCGAGCGCCCCGAGGTGGTCGTCCCACCGGTGACCCCCCGCAGGCCCCCGTCCCCGGTGCCGCCCCCGCCGCGCGACCCCGACGGCCCCACGACCCCCGCCGACCCCGACTGGAACTCCACCACCCCGTCCTTCGACGGCGGCGGCTCGGCAGGCCCCGGTGGCGCGGGCGGTGCGGGCGGCTACGGCAGCGGTTACGGCGGCACGGGCTTCGGCGGCGCGGGCGGCGGGTACGGCGCTGACGGCACCCGCGGCCCCGGCGGTGTCTCGGTCGGCGCGGGCGGCTTCGGTCCCGGCGGCTTCGGCCCCGGGGGCGGCTTCGGTCCGGGCGCGGGTGGCCCCGGTGCCGCCGAGGCGG
>NZ_JAJCXD010000093.1:146745-171596 GCF_021056305.1 Actinokineospora sp. PR83 | reverse complement strand
GGCCCGGGCGTCGCGCGCCCGGGCCGCCGCGGCCCGCAGCGGTGGTCACGCCCCCATGGCCGCACGCAGACTCGCAGGTCGCATGTCGGTCCACTCGGCTTCGATGTAGTCGAGCGCGGCCTGTCTGCTGTCCGGACCCCGGCGCACGTGCCAGCCCGCCGGGACGTCGACGAACTCCGGCCACAGGCTGTGCTGACCCTCGTCGTTGACCAGCACCAGGTAGTTCGCGTCATCGGATTCGAATGGGTTGCTCATCGCGCGAGATCCTTCTGTTGGTTTCCGGGGAGCGGTGCGGGGAGGGGTTTCGACCGCTTCGACAGCGGGACGGTGAAGTGTAGCGAAGTCGCCGTGCGGTGTGCGACCTGTCGGTGAGACGAGCCGGGAACGTCTTCGGGTGTTGCCGCCGGTGAATTGTGGTTCGACGCGCGGGAGGTCGTGCGCGACAGCACACGAAAAACCGCTCGTGGTCGTTGGTTATTTACGACAAAACGAGCGTCCGGCCCGACTTAATGAGGAGGAAATGTTGCTCCGATCGGCGGTAGCAAATTCCTCCGCCGGTCACCAGGATGGGCTGATCCCCCGAGTGCGTCGAGTGGAAGGGGACGTGCACATGTCCTTCACACCCACGGAGTGGCGATCCCTTGCCGGAACAGTTCGATACGACAGACGCAGACAGACTTGACATGTCCGTTGATTCTCGCAACCTTTCCGCGCTGCTCGGCGAACTCGCCGGGGAACACCGCGTACCCGGCGCCGCCCTCACCGTGCGGTGGCGGGGTGCGACCACCTCGGTGGTGACCGGCTGTGACCGCCACGAGGGCGGTCGCCCGGTGGCCGCCGCGACCAGGTTCCCGATCGCCTCGATCACCAAGGCGTTCACCGCCACCCTGGTGATGATCTTGGCCGCTGACGGCGACCTCGACCTCGACGAGCCGATCGGCCCGCACGTCCCCCAGCTACGGGACCACCCGGTGGCCGCCGCGACGCCGCGCCAGTTGCTCAGCCACACCGGCGGGCTGGCCGCCGCGGGCGCCACCGACCCCGCGCACACCGCCTCGCCCCTGCGGTACCTGGTGGAGCACGCGCGCTCGACGGACCTCGTGCTCCCGCCCGGCACGGGCTTCTCCTACTCCAACGCGGGCTACGTCCTCGCGGGCCACCTCATCAGCGACGTCACCGGCATGTCCTGGGCGGAAGCGGTGCGGACCGTCCTGCTGACCCCGCTGGGCATCCGCCCGGCGTTCGTGGTCGGGGCGGGCCCCGCGGAAGAGGACTTCGCCCCCGGCCACGTCGTCGGTGGGCTCGACGGCCGGACCAGGCCGGTCCGGCAGACGCTGTCGGCCGCGGAGGCCGCCGCGGGCGCGCTCGCGCTCAGCGCCGACGACCTCGTGTCCTTCGCCCGACTGCACACAGAAGCCGCCGCCGCGGACCCGGACCTCGACGGGCTCCTGCCCGCCGCGACCGCCCGGTCGATGCGCGAACCCGCCCCCGCGGCCGAGCCCTACGGGCTGGCGGCGGGCTGGGGCCCGGGGCTGGCGGCGTTCACCGACGACGGCCCGACGTGGTGGGGCCACGACGGCACCGGCGACGGCACCTCCGCCCACCTGCGCATCCAGCCCGAGCAGGACGCGGTGGTGGCGCTGGTGACCAACGCCAGCACCGGTGCCGCGCTCTGGCGCGCGCTGGTGGGCGAGCTGCGCGCGCTCGGCATCCCCGTCGCCGACCAGCGGCTGCCCCCCGAGGGCCCCCCGCACCCACCGCCCGCCGAGTGCGTGGGCAGCTACCGCAACGGCGCCACCGAGTACCTGGTGGGCGACGACGGAGACCAGTTGAGCCTCGCGGTCGACGGGGTGGCGGTGGCGGTCCTGCGGCTGCGCCCGGACCTCGGTTTCACCATGCACGACACCGTCTCCGCGGGTCCACCGCACGAGGGGCGGTTCCTCCGCGACCCGGTCACCGGCCGCGTCGACCGGCTCCAGGTCACCGGCCGCCTGGCCAGCCGCGCGGCCCCCGCCGCGGCGCAGGTGCACCAGCCCTGACGCCCTTGCCCCGTGCCCGACCGGTTCCGGCGGGCACCCACGACCTCGGCCGCAGACGGCACCTCTCGGACAAAGGAGTGGCGATGCACGACGCGCGCACGTTCCCGACCACCACTCGGGCGGGCGACCACGCGTCCCCCGGCACCCTGGCCGACCTGGTCGAGGCGCAGACCCGGCGCACCCCCGGCGCGGCGGCGGTCATCCACGACGGCGGGTGGCTGAGCTACGCCGAACTGGACGACCGGGCCAACCGGCTCGCGCGGGCGCTGCTGCGCCGGGGCGCGGGCCCGGAGCGGATCGTGGCCCTGGCGCTGCCGCGCTCGGTCGACATCATCGTGGCCGAGCTGGCCGTGGCGAAGTCCGGCGCGGCGTTCCTGCCGGTGGACCCGACCTACCCGGCCGACCGGATCGCGTTCATGCTCGACGACGCCCGGCCCGTGCTGGTGCTCACCCGCTCCGACGTGGCGTCCTCGGTCCCCGCCGGGGTGACCGCCGTGCTGGTGGACGCCGACGACGTCCGCGCCGAGCTCGACCGCACCCCCGGCACGCCCGTCCACCCCGCGGAGCTGCCCGCCGAGCGGCACCCGGCGCAACCCGCGTACCTCATCTACACCTCCGGGTCGACCGGCAAGCCCAAGGGCGTGGTGGTCACCCACCGCGGCCTGGCGTCCTTCTCCGCCGCCGAGATCGAGCACTTCGGCGTCGTCGAGGGCGACCGGGTGCTGGAGTTCGCCTCGCCCAGCTTCGACGCGTCGGTGCTGGAGCTGTGCATGTCGCTGCCCGCGGGCGCGGCGCTGGTGGTGCCGCCGCCGGGCCCGCTGCTCGGCGACGCGCTGGCCGAGGTCATGGCCGACGGCGAGATCAGCCACACCCTGATCCCCCCGGTGGCGCTGGCGACCATGCCGGTCGTGCCGCTGCCCAGGCTGCGCACGCTGATCGTCGGCGGCGAGGCGTGCACCGCGGACCTGGTGAACCGCTGGGCGCCGGGCAGGCGCCTGATCAACGCCTACGGCCCCACCGAGTCCACCGTGGTCGCCACCTGGAGCGAGCCGCTGGAGCCCGGCCGGGGGACGCCGATCGGCCGCCCGATCCGCGACACCGAGGTCCACCTGCTCGACGACAAGCTGGCCCCGGTCCCCGTCGGCCTGCCCGGCGAGCTGTACGTGGCCGGGCCCAGCCTGGCCCGCGGCTACCTGGGCCGGTCCGCGCTGACCGCGCAGCGGTTCGTGGCCAACCCCTACGGCGCACCCGGCGAGCGGATGTACCGCACCGGCGACATCGCCCGCTGGGGCGCGGACGGCCAGCTGGAGTTCGTGGGCCGGGCCGACCACCAGGTCAAGATCCGCGGCTTCCGGATCGAACCGGGCGAGATCGAGGCCGTGCTGGCCGAGCAGCCCGGGATCAGCGCCGCCGTGGTCGTCCCGCGCGAGGACCAGCCGGGCGTCAAGCGCCTGGTCGCCTACGTGACCCCGGTGGGCGACGTCGCCTCGGTCGAGGTGGCGGACCTGCGGGCCGCCGCGGCCGCCGCCCTGCCGGACTACATGGTCCCCGCCGCGTTCGTCGTGCTGGAGCGGTTCCCGCTGACCCCCAACGGCAAGCTGGACCGCGCGGCGCTGCCGTCGCCCGCCGCGGGCACCCGGCGGGTCACCGGCGACCTGGCGCGCACCGACCTGGAGCGGACCATCGCGGGCGTCTGGGCCGACGTGCTCGGCGTCGACGCGGTCGGCGTGCACGAGGACTTCCTCGCCGTGGGCGGCGACTCCGTGCAGGCATTCCGGGTGCTCGCGCGGCTGCGCAGCACCCTGGGCGTCGAGCTGTCGGCCCGCGCGGTGTTCGACACCCGCACCGTCGCCGGGCTCGCGGAGCTGGTCTCGGGCGGCGCGGCCACCGGGTCGGGCGGGGTCATCCCCACCGTCGCGCGGGACGAGCCGCTGCCGCTGTCCTCGGCGCAGCGCAGGCTGTGGTTCGTCGACCAGTTCGCCCCCGGGGGCACCGAGAACAACACCGGCATCGGCCTGCGGCTCACCGGTGCGCTGGACACCGCCGCGCTGGGCCGGGCCCTGGCCGAGCTGGTGCGGCGGCACGAGTCGCTGCGCACCACGTTCGAGTCCGTCGACGGACACGGCGCGCAGGTGGTGCACCCGACGGGGCACCTGCCGCTGCGCGAGGTCGACCTGTCCGCCGTTCCCGCCGCCGAACGCCCGGCGGCCCTGGAGGCGGTGCTGGCCGAGCACGGCGCGCTGCCGTTCGACCTCGGCACCGGTCCGCTGGCGCGGGCGCTGCTGGTCCGGCTCGACGCCGCCGAGCACGTGTTCGTGCTGCACCAGCACCACATCATCACCGACGGCTGGTCGGTGCGGATCCTCATCGACGAGCTGGTGGACCTCTACGGCGCGTTCCGCCTGGGCGAGGAGCCCGCGCCGCTGCGGCGGGCGGTCGACTACGCGGACTTCGCCGCCTGGCAGCGCGGTCGGCTCGACGACGGCACCCTGGACGAGGACCTGGCCTACTGGCGCGAGCAGCTCGCCGGGCTGGTGCCGCTGGACCTGCCCACCGACCGCCCGCGCCCCCCGGTGCGCACGTCCGCGGGCGCGATCCGCCGCCGGGCCCTGCCCGCCGACCTGGTCGAGCGGCTGACCGCCGTCGCCAGGGAGAACGACGCGACGCTGTTCGCCAACCTGGTCGCCGCGGTGCAGCTTCTGCTGACCCGCCACACCGGGCAGCGCGACATCGCGATCGGTGCGGCGACCTCCGGTCGCAACCGCGCCGAGTGGGAGCAGGTCGTCGGGTTCTTCGTCAACACCGTCGTGCTGCGCTCCACCGTGGACGAGGAGCGGTCGTTCAGCGACCACCTCGCGCGGGTGCGGGAGACCGTGCTCTCCGCCTTCGCCCACGACGAGCTGCCCTTCGACCGGCTCGTGGACCTGTTGCAGCCCGAGCGCGACGCGGCGACCAGCCCGCTGGTGCAGGCGCTGGTGGTCCTCCAGGAGGACTGGGCGGGCAGCCGCACCGCCGCGGGGCTGGCCATCGAGGAGCAGGACCTGCCCCGCCCGTCGGCCCGCTTCGACCTGGTGGTGGAGTTCTGGCCCAAGGACGGCGCGTTGAACCTGGTGCTGGAGTACAACACCGACCTGTTCGACGCGGCCACCGTCGACCGCATCGCGGCCAGGCTGCACGTGCTGCTGGAGGCGGTCGCCGCCACGCCGCAGCGGCGGATGGCCGAACTCGGCGTCATGCCCGACGACGAGTGCGCGCGGATCCTGGGTCCGTGGAGCGGGTCCTCGCCGTGGCCGGACGAGTCCAGTGTGGATGTTTCGGTGCCCGCGGTGTTCGCCCGCGTCGCGGCTGCCACCCCGGACGCGGTCGCGGTGGTGGGGGACTCCGAGTCGCTGACCTACCGCGAACTGGACGAGCGGTCCGACCGGCTGGCGCACCGGCTGGTCGCCGCGGGCGTGCGACCGGAGGAGCGGGTGGGCCTGCTGGCCGAGCGGTCCGCGCACTACCTGGTCGTCGTCCTCGCCGTGCTCAAGGCGGGCGCGGCCTACCTGCCGCTGGACCTGCGCGCCCCGCGCTCGCGGCTGCGCAAGCTGCTCGACGAGGCGGGGGTGCGGCTGGTGATCCGCGACGCCGCGCTCGCCGACGTGGCCGCCGACCTGCACGACGGCCCCACCCTCGACTCGGTCGACACCGGCGCCGACGCCCCGGTGGGCGCCCCGGACACCCGGCCGCTGCCGCGGCAGTTGGCCTGCGTGCTCTACACCTCCGGCTCCACCGGCACCCCCAAGGGCGTGGCGGTGACCCACCAGGACATCGTCCGGCGGGTGGCCGACGCGCACTTCTCCGGCGGCGGCCACGAGCGGGTGCTGCTGCACTCACCGCTGGCCTTCGACGCCTCCACCTACGAGATGTGGGTGGCGCTGCTGCGCGGCGGCCGGGTCGTGGTGGCCCCGCCGGTCGACCTCACCGCCGACGTGCTGCGCCGGATGGTGGCCGAGCACGGGGTCACCGGCATGTGGCTGACCGCCGGGCTGTTCCGGATGATCGCCAGGGAGGACCCGGACAGCCTGGCCGGGATGCGCCAGGTGTGGACCGGTGGCGACGTGGTGCCCGGCGCCGCGGTCCGCCGCGTGCTGGCCGCCTGCCCCGGCCTGGTCGTGGCGGACGGGTACGGCCCCACCGAGGCCACCACGTTCACCACCCTGCACCCGATGCCGTCGGTCGACGCGGTGGAGGACGTGCCGCCGATCGGCCGCCCGTTCACCGGGATGCGCATCTTCGTGCTGGACGCGAACCTGCGGCCCGTTCCCGCCGGGGTGACCGGCGAGCTGTACATCACCGGCGACGGGGTGGCCCGCGGGTACCTCGGGCGCCCGGGTGCCACGGCGGAGCGTTTCGTGGCCTGCCCGTTCGAGCCCGGCGCCCGCATGTACCGCACCGGCGACCTCGTGCGCTGGCGCGGTGACGGGGTGCTGTGCTTCGTCGGCCGCACCGACGACCAGGTCAAGATCCGCGGCTTCCGGGTCGAGGTGGGCGAGGTCGAGGAGGTCGTGACCCGCCACCCGGCCGTCGCCGAGGCGGTGGTGACCGCGCACCGGCAGCCGGACGCCTCCGCGCGCCTGGTCTGCCACCTGGTGTTCGAACCGGGCGAGCGGGCGCCGATGCCCGCCGAGCTGGTCGCGTTCCTCGCCGACGAGCTGCCCGACTACCTGATCCCGTCGTCGTTCGAGGTGCTCAGCGCGCTGCCGCTGAGCCAGAACGGCAAGGTGGACCGCCGCGCGCTGCCCGCGCCCCGGGCGGTCGGCGCGGTCGACCGCGACCACGTCGCGCCGCGCACCCCGGCCGAGGCGACGCTGACCGGCCTGTGGGCCAAGGTGCTCGGGCTCGACGCGGTCGGGGTCACCGACAACTTCTTCGAGCTCGGCGGCGACTCGATCATGAGCATCCAGGTGGTGGCCGAGGCCCGCAGGCTCGGCATGGACCTGACGTCGAAGGACATCTTCCTGCACCAGACCGTCGCCGCGCTGGCCCCGGTGATCGGGTCCACCACGACCTCGGCCGAGCAGGGCCTGGTCGTCGGCGCCGCCCCGCTCACCCCCATCCAGCACTGGTTCTTCGAGCGCCACCCGGCGGGCACGACGCGGTTCAGCCAGTACCTGGACGTGGAGCTGACCCCGGGAGTGGACGAGGCGGCGCTGCGCGCGGCGCTGGCCGCTGTCCTCGCCCAGCACGACGCGCTGCGCATCCGGTTCGACCGCGAGCAGGGCGGGTGGCGGCAGTACAACGCCCCGTCCGAGGCGGGGCAGGTCTTCGCGCGGGTCGAGGTGGCCGACGAGGCGGGCACCGCCGCGGCCAAGGAGCGGCTGCTGGCCGAGCTGGACCCGGTGGCGGGCCCGCTGCTGCGGGTGGCGCTGCTCGACCGGGGCGCCGACCGGGCGCCGCTGCTGTTCCTCGCCGTGCACCACCTGGTGGTGGACGCGGTGTCGTGGCGCATCCTGCTCGCCGACCTGGACACCGGCTACCGGCAGGCCGCGGCGGGCCAGCCGGTCGACTTGGGCGAGAAGAGCACCTCGTTCCAGGCGTGGGCCCGCCGCCTCACCGAGCACACCGCGAGCGGTGGCTTCGACCACGAACTCGACCACTGGGCCGCGGTGTGCCCGGGCGTCGAACCGGCCCTGCCCACCGACGGCACGGGCGCCAACACCGTCGCCTCCACCCGCTCGGTGACCGTCCGGCTGGACCGGGACGAGACCAGGGCGCTGCTCAACCGGGTGCCGTCGGTGTACCGCACCCACGTCAACGAGGTCCTGCTGACCGCGCTCGGCCAGGTCCTGGCCGACTGGACCTGCTCGCCGCGCGTCCTGGTCGACCTGGAGGGCCACGGCCGCGAGGACCTGTTCGACGACGTGGACCTGTCCCGCACGGTCGGCTGGTTCACCACGCTGTTCCCGGTCGCGCTGGACCTGTCCGGCAGCCAGGACCCCGGCGCGCTGCTCAAGTCGGTCAAGGAGCAGGTGCGGGCCGTGCCCGGCCGCGGCGTCGGCCACGGCGCCCTGCGCTACCTCGGCGACCGCACGACCGGCACCGGGCAGGCGCAGGTGTCGTTCAACTACCTGGGCCAGTTCGACACCGCGGACGTGGTGGACGGGCTCTACAGCGCCCCCGCCGGGCCGCTGGGCCTCGACGAGGACCAGGGTGCGACCAGGGCGCACCAGTTGGAGGTCGTCGGCCGCGCCGACCGCTCCGGGCTGGAGTTCACCTGGTTCCACTCCGCGGAGCTGCACGACGAGGAGACGGTGCGCGCGCTGGCCGAGGCCATGCTCGCCCGGCTGCGCTCGCTCGTGGCGCACTGCGCCGAGCCGGGGGCTGGTGGCTGCACGCCGTCGGACTTCCCGCTGGCCCGCCTGGACCAGGCCGCCGTCGACCGGGTCGTCGGCACCGGCCGGGCGGTCGAGGACGTCTACCCGCTGACCCCGATGCAGAGCGGCATGCTGTTCCACAGCCTCGCCCAGGAGGGCGAGGGGCTCTACCTGGAGCAGGTCACCTGCACGCTGGCCGGGGTGGGCGACCCCGGCCTGCTCGCCGAGGCGTGGCAGCGGGTCGTGGACCGCACCCCCGTGCTGCGCACCGCCGTGGCCTGGGAGAACCTCCCCGAGCCCGTGCAGGTGGTGCACCGCTCCGCGCGGGTGCCGGTGGCGCACGAGGACTGGACCGCGCAGCCGGAGCCGTGGCGCGAGCAGCGGCTCGGCGAGCTGCTGGCCCAGGACCGCGGCGAGGAGCTGGACTTCACCGCGCCCCCGCTGATGCGGCTGCGGATCGCCCGGCTCACCGCCGACGAGGTGCGGGTGGTGTGGACCTTCCACCACCTGCTGCTCGACGGGTGGAGCGTGTTCCGGGTGCTCACCGACGTCTTCGCCGAGCACGCCAGGCTCACCGGCCACCCGGGGGCGGGCGACCCCGTGCCGCGGCGGCCGTTCCGCGACTACGTGGCCTGGCTCGGGCGCCAGGACCGCGACGCCGCGCGGGAGCACTGGAGCGGCCTGCTGTCCGGGCTGACCGAGCCCACCCCGCTGCCGGTCGACCGGGTCGCCACGACCAGCCACGGCCAGCGCTCCACCGAGCGGATCACCGTCCGGCTCTCCGAGCGCACCAGCGAGCGGGTCGCCGAGCTGGGCCGGGCCAACCGGCTGACCGGCAACGCCGTCGTGCAGGGCGCGTGGGCGCTGCTGCTCGCCGACTGCGCGGGTCAGCAGCAGGTGTGCTTCGGCAGCACCGTGTCCGGCAGGCCCGACGAGCTGCCGGGGGTGGACGAGATCATCGGCATCTGCATCAACACCATGCCGGTGCTCGCCGAAGCCGACCCGAGGGCGCGGCTGGTGCCGTGGCTGCAACGCCTGCAACTGGCGCAGGTGGAGTCGCGGCGGTTCGGCTACGTGCCGCTCAACCAGCTCCGCGGGCTCAGCGGGGTCACCGGGCGGGCCAACCTGTTCGACAGCCTGGTGGTGTTCGAGAACTACCCGATCGACGACCAGGCCGCCGCCGAGCACGGGCTGCGGCTGGGCGACGTGCGGGCGGTGGAGACCACCAACTACCCGATGAGCGTGATCGTCTACCCGGGGAACCGGCTGACCTTCGCCTTCACCTACGACCCGGCCGTGTTCGACGCGGCCACCGTCGAGGAGATGGGCAGGCGCCTGGGTGTTCTGCTCGACGCCGCCGTGACCGACCCGTACCAGTCGCTGCGGACCCTGCTCGACTCCCTCGGCGAGCCGATGCGACCGGCCACGGCCCGCAACGGTGTCGGTGGCGGTGTGACTGCCCTGGCGGACGAGCAGGTGTCGGTGGCGCAGCACCAGGCGCCGCGGACGATCACCGAGACGCTGATCGCCGAGATCTGGGCCGAGGTGCTGGCGGTGGAGGAGGTCGGGGTCGACGACGAGTTCTTCGCCCTCGGCGGCGACTCGATCCTCAGCCTGCACGTCACCACCAAGGTGCGGGAGACCTTCGACGTCGACATCTCGCTGCGCGAGGTCATCGGCTGCCACACCGTCGCGGCCCTGGCCCGCGCGGTCGAGGAATCCATCCTGTCCGAGCTCGAGTCCGCCGCCGCGGGCGACGAGCGCAACTGACCCAGGGAAAGACGACGCCGTGACCACGCCCGACCCGGTGGACCGCATCGCGGCCCTGCCCGCCGCCCTGCAGGAACGCCTGCGCCGCAAGCTCAGCGGGCAGGCCCGCCGCGCCACCGGGCAGATCCCCCCGGCGCCGCGGGACCGGCCGCTGCCGCTGTCGTCGGCGCAGCAGCGGCTGTGGTTCCTCGACCAGTTCACCCCCGGGTCGACCGAGTACACCAGCGCGCTCGCCCTGCGGCTGCGCGGCGAGCTGGACGTGCCCGCGCTGCGGCTGGCGCTGACCTGCCTGGTCGAGCGGCACGAGGTGCTGCGCACCACCTTCTCCGCCGAGGACGGGCGGGGCGTGCAGGTCGTGCACCCGCCCGCCGAGCCGCCGGTGTCGCTGCTGGACGTCAGCGGCGACCCGGGCGGGCTCGACGACGCGCTGCGCGCCGAGCTGGACCGGCCGTTCGACCTGCGCACCGGCCCGCTGTTCCGGGTGGTGTTGGCCCGCGTCACCACCGACGAGCACGTGCTGCTGCTCTGCGCGCACCACACCGTGGTCGACGGGTGGACGATGGGCGTGCTCACCGAGGAACTGGCCGTGTTCTACGCGGCGGCCCGCACCGCGCCGGACACCGCCCGCGCGGCGCTGCCCGCCCCGCAGTTGCAGTACGCCGACTTCGCGGTGTGGCAGCAGGAGCGGCTCACCGACGCGGCCGTGGCCGGGCACCTGGACTTCTGGGGCCGCGCCCTGGCGGGCCTGCGCCCGCTGGACCTGCCCACCGACCGACCCCGGCCCGCCGTGCGCGGCAGCGCCGGGGCCACCCGCGAGCGCGTGCTGCCCGCCGAGCTGGCGGCGGGCCTGCGCGCGCTGTGCGTGGGGCAGCGCGTCACGCTGTTCACCGCGCTGGTCGCCGCCACCCAGGCGCTGCTGGCCCGCTACACCCGCCAGGACGACATCGCCGTGGGCACGGTCACCGCCGGGCGCAACCAGCCCGAGCTGGCCAAGCTCGCCGGGCTGTTCGTCAACACGGTGGTCCTGCGCTCCACAGTGGACTCGCAGCGGTCCTTCCGGGACCTGCTCGGCGCGGTGCACGCCACGGTGCTCGACGCCTTCTCCCACGACGAGGTGCCGTTCGAACGCCTCATGGAGCACCTGAAGGTGCCCCGCGACGTCAGCCGGACCCCGCTGTTCGACGTGATGGTGGTGTTGCAGAACGCGGGCGCAGGTACCCCCACCCTGCCCGGTCTCGTGGCCGAACCGGTCGACCTGGCGCAGGAGAACGCGAACTTCGACCTGAGCCTCGAATTCGAGGAGCAGGGCGACGAGCTGTGCATGCGCTTCAACCACAGCACCGACCTGTTCGACGCCGAGACCGTCGACGACATGGCCGCCCGGCTGGAACTGCTGCTGACCGCCGTCGTCACCGACCCGGACCGCCCGCTGCGCGACATCGCGCTGCTCACCGACGCCGAGCAGGCCGCCCTGCTGACCGCGCCCCCGGCGCCCGCCACGTCGATGAGCACCCTGCCGGAGCTGTTCGCGGCCCAGGCGGCGCGCAGGCCCGACGCGACCGCCGTCGTGCTGGACGGGGAGACCACCACCTACGCCCAGCTCAACGAGCGCGCGAACCGGTTGGCGCACCTGCTCATCGAGCGCGGTGTCGGCGCGGAGCGGCTGGTCGCGCTGGCGCTGCCGCGGTCGGTCGAACTGGTCGTGGCCGTGCTGGCGGTGCTCAAGGCCGGTGGCGCGTACCTGCCCATCGACCCGGAGTACCCGGCCGAGCGGATCGCCTACCTGCTCGGCGACGCCGAACCCGCGCTCATGCTGTGCACCGGCACTCCGCTGTCCGGTGTGGACTCGACGGTCCCCGTGGTGCGCCTCGACGCGCCGGAGACCACCGACGCCCTGCAGCGCTGCCCGGCCACCGATCCCGCGCCGAACCCGGCCGGGCCGGACGCGGCGGCCTACGCCATCTACACCTCCGGCTCCACCGGCAAGCCCAAGGGCGTGGTGGTCCCGCACCGCAACGTCGTGCGGCTGCTGTCGGCCACCGACTCCTGGTTCGGCTTCGACGAGACCGACGTGTGGACGCTGTTCCACTCCTACGCCTTCGACTTCTCGGTCTGGGAGCTGTGGGGGCCGCTGCTCAACGGCGGCACCCTGGTCGTCGTGCCGCACGCGGTCACCCGGTCCCCGGCCGACTTCCTGCGGCTGCTGGCCACCGAGAAGGTCACCGTCCTCAACCAGACCCCGTCGGCGTTCTACCAGCTCACCGCGGCCGACCGCGACCAGCCCGACGTCGGCGCGGACCTCGCGCTGCGGGTCGTCGTGTTCGGCGGCGAGGCGCTGGACCCGGCCCGCCTGCTGGACTGGAGCACCCGCCACCCGCTGGAGCGGACCCGGCTGGTCAACATGTACGGCATCACCGAGACCACGGTGCACACCACCTTCCACGAGCTGACCGGGGCCGACCTGGCCGCCCCGAGCGGCAGCCCGATCGGCGAGCCCATCCCCGACCTGCGGCTGCACCTGCTCGACCAGCACCTCAACCCGGTGCCGCCGGGCATGGTGGGGGAGCTGTACGTGGCGGGCCCCGGTGTGGCGCGCGGGTACCTCGGCCGCCCCGGGCTGACCGCCCAGCGGTTCGTGGCCGACCCGTTCGGCCCGCCCGGGGCGCGGATGTACCGCAGCGGCGACCTCGCCCGCCGGGACCACCGCGGTGGGCTGGAGTACCGGGGCCGGGCCGACGACCAGGTCAAGGTGCGCGGCTTCCGGATCGAACTGGGCGAGATCGAGGCCGCGCTCGTCGCCCACCCCGAGGTGTCCGGCGCCGCGGTCGTGGTGTCCGAGGGCGCGGGCGGGCACCAGCGGCTCGTCGGCTACGTCGTCGGCGCCCGGGCCCCGGAACCGGCCGAGCTGCGCACCTGGCTGCGCCGCGGCCTGCCCGAGCACATGGTGCCCGCGGTGTTCGTGGCGCTGGAGCGGCTCCCGCTGACCCCGAACGGCAAGCTCGACCGCGCGGCGCTGCCCGTCGCGGAGGTCACCACCACCGCGACCGAGGACCGGGTGCCGCCGCGCGGGCCGGTCGAGACCGCGCTCGTCGAGGTGTGGCGCGACGTGCTCGGCGTGGACGCGGTCGGCGTCACCGACAACTTCTTCGAGCTGGGCGGCGACTCCATCCTGAGCATCCAGGTGGTGTCCCGGGCCCGGCGCGAAGGTCTGCGGTTCACCACCCGGCAGATGTTCCTGCACCAGAGCATCGCCGAGCTGGCCGCCGTGGTCGACACCGCCACCGCGCCCGCTGCCGCGGAGCGGGTGACCGGCCCGGCCCCGCTGACCCCGATCCAGCGCTGGTTCTTCGACGAGATCGGCAGCCGCGACCACTACGCCATGTCGGTCATGCTCAACCTGCGCGGACCGGTCGACCCGGCCGCGCTGTCCGGGGCGCTCGACGCGCTCCTGGACCACCACGACACCCTCCGGCTGCGCTTCACCGAGGTGGACGGGCAGTGGTCGCAGGACGTCGTGGACGTCCCCCGGGGCACCGCGCTGACCACAGTGGACCTGTCGGCCGTTCCGCAGCCGGACCGGGCCGCGGCGGTCGAGCGGCACGCCGTGGCCGCCCAGTCCGGGATGGACCCGCAGGCAGGGCCGCTGCTGCGCGCGGTCCTCTTCACCGACGACACCGGCCCCGCGCGACTGCTCGTCGCCGCGCACCACCTCGTGGTGGACGGCGTGTCCTGGCGCATCCTGCTCGCCGACCTGGAGACCGCCCACGGGCAGATCGCCGCCGGGACCCCCGTGCAGCTCCCGCCCACGACCAGCGGGTACCGGGACTGGGCGCGGCGGCTGACCGAGCACGTCGCCTCCGGCGGGTTCGCCGAGGAGGCCACCTACTGGGCGACCGCCCTCGACGGCGTGCCCACCGACCTCCCGGTCGACCACGACGGCGACAACACCGTGGGCTCCACCCGCGTGGTCGCCACGCGGCTGGACCGGGCCACCACCGACGCCCTGCTGCGCCAGGCCCCGCCGGTCTACCGGACCCGGATCGACGACCTGCTGCTCAGCGCGCTGGGCCGGGTGCTGGCCGACTGGACCGGGCGCGACTCGGTGCTGATCGGCATGGAGGGCCACGGCCGCGAGGACCTGGTCGCCCCCGGCGGTGCCGACACCCCGCAGTCCGATGTGGACCTGTCCGGCACGGTCGGCTGGTTCACCGCGAAGTACCCGCTCGTGCTGCGGCTGCCCGCCGGGCGCGGGCGGTGGGCGGAGACGATCAAGTCGGTCAAGGAGCAGATCCGGTCCGTGCCCGGCAAGGGCCTTGGCTACGAGGCGCTGCGCTACCTCAGCACCGGGGGAGCGGCACTGGCCGCCGACCCGGTGCCGCAGGTGTGGTTCAACTACCACGGCCAGTGGGACACCGGTTCGCCCGACTCCGGGCTCTTCGGCACCCGCTGCGCCCCGGTCGGCAGCGACCACGCGCCCGCCGACGCCCGCTCGCACCTGCTCGACGTCACCGGCATGGTCGAGGACGGTGAACTGGAGCTGAGCTGGCTCTACTCCACCGAGGTCCACGACGAGCACACCGTGCGCGACCTCGCCGACGCCCTGGTGGCGGCGCTGCGCGAGCTGGTGGCGCACTGCGCCGAGCCGGGCTCCGGCGGCGCAACCCCGTCGGACTTCCCGCTCGCCCGGCTGACGCAGGCCCAGGTCGACCTGATCGCCGCCGACGGCCGCGACGTCGAGGACATCTACCCGGCCACCCCGATGCAGGCCGGGATGCTGTTCCACAGCCTGGTCGACACGGAGGTCGGTGCCTACTCCGACCAGGCGCGGCTGCGGCTGGCCGGGATGGGCGACCCGGCGCTGCTCGCCGAGGCGTGGCAGCGGGTCGTGGACCGCACCCCCGCCCTGCGCACCCACCTGGCCTGGGACGGGGTCGACGAACCGGTCCAGGTCGTGCGCAGGCGCGTGCCCCTGCCGGTCACCCACCACGACTGGCGCGCGCGCCCCGACGCCGAGCGCGACCTGGCGGACCTGCTGGTCGCCGACCGCGCGGCAGGCTTCGACCTGGCCACCGCGCCGCTGACCCGGGTGTCGATCGTGCGGCTCACCGACGACGAGGCCGTGCTGGTGTGGTCGTTCCACCACGTGCTGCTCGACGGCTGGAGCGTCGCACAGGTCTTCGCCGAGGTCGCCGAGTGCTACACCGCCCTGCTGGAGGGCCGCGCGCCGGACCTGCCCACCCGCAGGCCGTTCCGCGAGTACGTCCGCTGGCTGGGCACCCTCCCACCCGAGCAGGCGGAGAAGCACTGGGGTGCGGTGCTGGCGGGCTTCGGCAGGCCGACCCCGCTGCCCTACGACCGCACACCGGGGCCCGCGCACCGCGGGGAGTCCTCCGCCGCCGTGCGGACCGTGGTCGACGCGGAGTGGTCGGCCCGGCTGGACGCGACGGCGCGGCGCAACGGCCTGACCGTCAACACCGTGGTCCAGGGCGCGTGGGCGCTGCTGCTCGCCCGGCACAGCGGCGAGCGCGACGTGGTGTTCGGCACCACCGTCTCCGGCAGGCCCGCCGAGCTGGCGGGTGTGGAGTCGATGGTCGGCATGTTCGTCAACTCGGTGCCGACCAGGGCCGCGGTCGACGAGTCCGAGCCCGCGGTGTCCTGGCTGCGCCGGTTGCAGGCCGAGCAGACCGAGTCGCGCGTCCACGAGGCCACCTCGCTGGCCCGGCTGCGGTCGTTCACCGACCTGCCCGCCGGGGAGAACCTGTTCAACAGCATGGTGGTGTTCGAGAACTACCCGCTCAGCGACGCCGCCGAGGTCGGCGCGCTGCGGGTGCTCGACGTGCACGCGGTCGACACCACCACCTTCCCGCTGAGCCTGAGCGCGCACCTGCACGACCGGCTCAACCTGGCGCTGTCCTACGACCCGACGCTGTTCGACCACGACACCGTGCAGCGGCTGGTCGAGCAGTTGTGGTCGCTGCTCAACGGCATCGCCGCGGACCCGGAGCGCCCCCTCGGCGACCTGCCCTGGCTCTCGGCGGCGGACCGGCAGACCCTGCTCGTCGACTGCAACGACACCGCCGCCGACGTGCCCACGGCGCTGTTCGCCGACGCCTTCGCCGCCCGGGCCGCCACCGACCCCGAGGCGACCGCACTGGTGCACGGGGACACCCGGCTGACCTTCGCCGAACTGGACTCCCGGGCCAACCGGCTGGCCCACCACCTCGTCGCGCTGGGCCTGCGCCCGGAGCAGGTCGTCGCCGTGGCGCTGCCGCGCGGCGCGGACGCGGTGCTCGCCCTGCTGGCGGTCCTCAAGGCGGGCGGGGTGTACCTGCCCGTCGACCCGAAGCTGCCCGCCGAGCGGCTCGCGCTGATCACCGAGGACGCCACCCCGGCGTGGGTGATCACCACCGCGGCCGACGCCGGGCTGCTCCCCGGCGTGCCGGAGGTCCTCGTCGACCACCTGGCCACCGCCGCGCTGCCGGAGACAGCCCCGCCCGCCCCGCGTCCGGACAACGCCGCCTACGTCATCTACACCTCCGGGTCGACCGGCCGCCCCAAGGGCGTCGTCGTCGACCACCGCGGCCTGGCCAACCTCTGCCACGACCGCGTCTCGGCCATGGCCGGGCACGGGCGGCTGCGGATGGCCATGACCTCCCCGTTCTCCTTCGACGCGTCGCTGGAGGAGGTCGTCCTGCTCGCGGGCGGCCACGAGCTGCACGTGATCGACGAGTCGATCCGGCTCGACGCCGAAGCGCTGGTCGGCTACGTCACCGACGCCCGGCTGGACCTGCTCAACCTGACGCCGTCCTACCTGCGCCAGCTCATGCCCGCCGGGCTGCTCGACGGCCCCGGGCACCGCCCGTCGGTCCTGCTCGTCGGCGGCGAGGCGTGCGGCGAGGTGCTCTGGCGCGAGCTGGCCGCACTGCCCGACACGGCCTCCTACAACCTCTACGGCCCCACCGAGTGCACCGTGGACGCGCTCTCCGCGCGTGTCGTCGGGGACAAGCCCGTGCTGGGCCTGCCGCTGCGCAACGTCCGGGCGCACGTGCTCGACGCCCGGCTGCGGCCGGTGCCGATCGGTGTCATCGGCGAGCTGTACCTGGCGGGCGACCAGCTCGCCCGCGGCTACCTGGGCAGGCCGGGCCTGACCGCGGGCCGGTTCGTCGCCGACCCGTTCGGCCCGCCAGGGAGCAGGCTCTACCGCACCGGCGACCTGGCCAGGTGGAACCCCGACCTGGTCCTGGAGTACCGGGGCCGGGCCGACGAGCAGGTCAAGATCCGCGGGCACCGGATCGAGCCGGGCGAGGTCGAGACCGCGCTGCTGGCCCACCCCGGCATCACCGAGGTCGCCGTGGTGGCCCACGACGCCGGTGACGGGCACCGCAGGCTCGTCGCCTACCTCGTCCCCGCCACCCCGGACGCCGCACCCGGTGCCGCGGAGCTGACCGGAGTGCTGCGGGCCAGCCTGCCGGAGTACATGGTGCCGTCGGTGTTCATGCCGGTGCCCGCGCTCCCGCGCAACCGCAACGGCAAGCTCAACCGCCGGGCCCTGCCCGCCCCCGGCCCGGTCGTGGCCGAGCGGGCGGGGCACCAGGAGCCGCGCACCGAGACCGAGCGGGTGATCGCGCGGATCTTCGGCGAGGTCCTCGGGGTCGACCGGGTCGGCGCCCGCGACGGGTTCTTCGACCTGGGCGGCGACTCCATCCTCAGCATCCGGGTGATCTCCCGGCTGCGCGCCGAACTCGACGTCGCCCTGTCCCCGCACGCCCTGTTCACCACCCCCGCCGTCGCCGACCTCGCCCAGGCCGTGCAGGCCCAGCGCGGCGTCGTCGCGGCGGCCCACGCGCCCATCCCGGCCGTGGCGGGCGAGCGAGCGCCGCTGTCCTTCGCCCAGCAGCGGCTGTGGTTCCTCCAGCAGTTCACCCCCGACAGCGTCGAGCACGTCGCCCCGGTGACGCTGCGGCTGCGCGGCGAACTGGTCGAGGACGCGCTGCGGACCGCGCTGACCGCACTGGTGGCCCGGCAATCGGCCCTGCGCACCACCTTCCCGGCCGTGGACGGCAAGCCCACCCAGGTGGTGCACCCGCCCGCCCCGGTGGACCTGCCGGTGGTCGACGTCTCCGCGCACGCCGACCCGGAGTCCGAAGTGGACCGGCTGCTCGCCGAGGACGCGCGCACCCGGTTCGACCTGGCCGCGGGCCCGCTGCTGCGGGCGCGGCTGCTGCGGGTGTCCGCCCGGGAGCACGTGCTGAGCATCGTGCTGCACCACATCGTCACCGACGGCTGGTCCGCCGGGCTGATCGTCGACGAGCTGGCGGAGGGCTACCGCGCGGTGCTCGCCGACCGGCCCGCCGCCCTGCCGCCGCTGCCGGTGCACTACCCGGACTTCGCCGCGTGGCAGCGCGAACGCCTGGCCGGGGAGGCCCTGCACACCGACCTGGACTACTGGCGCGGGCAACTGGCCGACTCGCTCCCGCTGGACCTGCCCACCGACCGGCCCCGGCCCGCGGTGCACACCACCAACGGCGCGCTGGTCGACTTCGAGCTGCCCGCCGAGCTGACCGGCAGGCTGCGCGGGCTCGGCCGGACCGGGGGCGGCACCCTGTTCACCACGCTCGTGGCCGCCTGCCAGGTCCTGCTGGGCCGCTGGGCGGGCCAGGACGACGTCACGGTGGGCACGGTCGTGTCCGGCCGCGACCGGGCCGACCTGACCGAGCTGGTCGGCTGCTTCGTCAACACCCTCGTGCTACGCGGACACGTGCCCGACCAGGCGCCGTTCTCGGAGTTCGTGGCCACCACGAACAAGACCGTGCTCGCCGCGTTCGCCCACCAGGACGTGCCGTTCGAGCAGTTGGTGGACCGGCTGGCGCCCGAGCGCGACCCCAGCCGCACGCCGCTGTTCCAGGCCGCCGTGGTGCTCCAGAACACGCCGCGCTCGCGGATCGCGCTGCCGGACCTCACCGTCGAGCAGGTGCCGCTGCCGGTGCGCACCGCCAGCTTCGACGTGCTGTTCCAGTTCGAGGAGGTCGGCGACCGGCTGCACGTGGCGCTGAACTACAACACCGACCTGTTCGACGAGACCACCGTGCGGCGCCTGGCCGGGCACCTGCGCACCCTGCTCGACGGCGTAGCCGCCGACCCGGGCCGCCCGGTCGCCGACCTGCCGATGGTTCCCGACGCCGAGCTGGCCCTGCTGACCGATCAGTGGAGCGGGCGGGGTGTCCCGGTCGTGTCCGATGAGGACACTGTGGTGCGGGCGTTCGCCCGGGTGTGCGAGCGCACGCCGGACGCGGTCGCCGTCGCCTCCGGCGCGGTGTCGCTGACCTACCGGGAACTCGACGCCAGGGCCAACCGGCTCGCGCACCGGCTGCTGGCCGAGGGCGTGCGCCGCGAAGACCGGGTGGGCATCCTGCTCGGCCGCTCCCCGGAGGTCGTGGTCGCGGTCCTCGGCGTGCTCAAGGCGGGAGCGGCGTACGTGCCGCTCGACCTGCGGGCACCCGTGGAACGACTGCGCGAGCTGCTGACCGGGGTGGACGTCCGCGTGCTGGTCACCGACCAGGAGTGGGCGCCGACCGCATCGGCGGCGCACGTCGGCAACCACATCGTGGTGGGCGGCGCCGTGGTGGATGATGCCGCGCAGGACGACCAGTGGCCGGACACCGCGCCGGACATCGCCCCGCACCCCGACGACATCGCCTACGTCATGCACACCTCCGGGTCCACGGGCAGGCCCAAGGGTGTGGCGATCAGCCACCGCGGCATCGTCGGCTTCGCCGCCGACGGCTGCTTCAGCGCCGACGGCGCGCGCCGGGTGCTCATGCACGCCACCCTGGCGTTCGACGCCTCCACCTACGAGCTGTGGGTGCCGCTGCTGCGCGGCGGGTCCGTCGTGGTCGCCCCGCCGGGGGAGCTGGACGTGGACACCCTGCGGGCGGTCATCGCCGAGCAGCGGGTCACCGGGCTCCTGCTGACCTCCGGGCTGTTCCGCGTGGTGGCCACGGAGGCACCGGAGGTCCTGACCGGTGTGTCCGAGGTGCTCGCGGGCGGTGACGTCGTCCCCGGCGGCGCCGTGCGCCGGGTGCTCCAGACCTGCCCGGGCATCACCGTGGTCAACGCCTACGGGCCCACCGAGGTCACCGTCATGGCCAGCTCGCACCCGATGCGCGCGGCCGACGAGGTGGCCGACGTCGCCCCGATCGGGCGCCCGCTGGACGCGGCGAGGGTGTTCGTCCTCGACGCCCGCCTGCGCCCGGCGCCGGTCGGCGTGGCGGGGGAGCTGTACGTGGTCGGCACCGGCCTGGCCCGGGGCTACGTGGGGCAGCCGGGGGTCACCGCGGAGCGGTTCGTCGCCTGCCCGTTCGTCCCCGGTGCCCGCATGTACCGCACCGGTGACCTGGTGCGCTGGCGCGCGGACGGGCTGCTGGAGTTCGTCGGCCGCTCCGACGAACAGGTCAAGATCCGCGGCTTCCGGGTGGAGCTGGGGGAGATCGAGTCGGCCCTGGTCGAGCACCCCGACATCGCCGAGGCCGTGGTCACCGCCCGCCGCCGCGACGGCCGCACCCGCCTGGCCGCGCACCTGCTGGCGGCCCCGGACCGGACGGTGCAGGTCGACGCCCTGCCCGCGTACCTGCGCGGCACCCTGCCGGACTACATGGTGCCCTCGGCGTTCGCCGTGCTCGACCGGCTCCCGCTCAGCGCCAACGGCAAGGTCGACCGGCGCAAGCTGCCCGACCTCGACGCGACCGAGCAGGCCGCGCCGGAGCACGTGCCGCCGCGCACCCCGGTCGAGGCCGCGCTCGTCGAGGTGTGGGCGACCGTCCTGGACAACGACCGCATCGGCGTCACGGACAACTTCTTCGAACTGGGCGGCGACTCGATCCTGAGCATCCAGGTCGCCGCCAGGGCCCGGTCCGCGGGTCTCGCGGTCACGTCCAAGGACATCTTCCTCAACCCCACCGTGGCCGCGCTCGCCGAGGTCACCGGGGCGCTGGAGCAGCAGTCCGACGACCGGTCCGCGGTCGAGGGTGCGGTCGTGCTGACCCCGATCCAGCGGTGGTTCCTCGACCACCGCTCGGTCCCGCAGCACTTCGACCAGTCCGTGCTGGTGGAACTGGCCCCGGACGCGGACCGGGCCGCGCTGCGGTCGGCGCTGACCGCGCTGACCACCCAGCACGACGCGCTGCGGATGCGCTTCGAGCGGGTGGACGGCACCTGGCACCAGCACAACGCCGCCACCGAGTCCGCCGACCTCCTCGCCACGCACGACCTGTCCGAACTGGACGGTGAGGAGCTGCGCGCGGCGATGGCGGAGGTAGCCCGGCGGATGCAGTCCGGGGTCGACCTGGCCACCGGGCCGCTGCTGCGCGCGGCCCTGTTCGACCTCGGACCGGACCGCGCCCCGCAGCTCTTCGTGGCGGTGCACCACCTGGTGGTGGACGCGGTGTCGTGGCAGACCCTGCTCGCCGACCTGGACACCGCCCACCGGCAGGCCGCCGCGGGCGAGCCGATCGACCTCGGCCGCAAGACCACCTCGTTCCAGACCTGGGCCGAACGCCTCACCGAACACACCCGCGGCGGCGGTTTCGACGAGGAACTGCCGCACTGGCAGGGCGTCAACGCCGACGCCGCCGACGCCGCCCTGCCCGCGCCGGACGCCCCGGCGGACGCCACTCCGGGCGCGGCCCGCGTCGAGTTCACCCTGGACACCGAGGACACCGACGACCTGCTGCACCGAGTGCCCGCGGTCTACCGGACCCGGATCAACGAGGTGCTGCTCACCGCGCTGTCCTGGGCGGTGTCCCGGTGGACCGGGCGGCAGCGGGTCCTGCTCGACCTGGAGGGCCACGGCCGCGAGGAGCTGTTCGACGACGTCGACCTCTCCCGCACGGTCGGCTGGTTCACCACCCTGTACCCGGTGGCGCTGGAGGTCCCGCCGGACCTGGCACCGGAGTCGGTGGCCCTGGTCAAGTCGGTCCGCCGCGCCCTGCGCGCGGTCCCCGGCAACGGCATCGGCCACGGCGCCCTGCGCCACCTCGGCGACACCCCGCGGGTCGGACCGAACACGGCGATGGTGTTCAACTACCTCGGCCAGTGGGACGGCCCCACCGCGACCGATGACGGCCTGTGCCGCGCCCTGCTGCCCACCTTCGACCACGACCACGACCCGGACGACCACGGCGCGCACGAACTGGAGGTCGTCGGCGGCGTCCGCGACGGCAGGCTGGGCTTCTCCTGCCACTACCGGGGCGAGCGCTACCGCGAGGCCACCATCACCACCCTGATGACCGACTTCGCCGATGCCCTGCGCCGCATCGCGGCGACCGCCGGTGGCAGGCAGGTCGCACCGTGAGCACCCCTCTCCGCAAGAACCGCAACTACGGCATCCTCTGGGGCGCGCAGGCCGCCTCCGAGGTCGGCTTCAACGCGGTCACCATCGCCCTGCCGCTGCTGGTACTGGTGGTCACCGGCTCCCCGGCGGCCTCGGGCCTGGCGGTCGGCGCCAGCGCGGCGGCCCAGCTCGTCGCAGGCCTGCCCGCGGGCGCGCTCGTCGACCGCTGGGACCGCAAGCGGGTCATGCTGCTGTGCGAAGCGGGCCAGGTCCTCGCCGCGGCGAGCATCGCCGCGGCCCTGTGGTTCGACGTGCTCGGGCTGGCGCACATCATCGCCGCGTCGGCGCTGATGGGCCTGTGCCGGGCGTTCTTCGAACCCGCCGAGCACGCCACCCTGCCCAGGGTCGTGCCCGCCGAGCAGGTGCACAGCGCGATCGCGGGCAACGCCGCCCGCGGCTACCTGGGCCAGCTGTCCGGCACCGCCCTCGGCGGAGCCCTGTTCACGCTGGCCAGGATCGTCCCGTTCGCGGTGGACATGGTCCTGCACGTGTTCGCGTTCGTCGCCCTGCTGTTCCTGCGCACCCCCGCGCAGGAACGGGCCAAGGCATCCCTGAGCAGGCTGCTGCCCGAGATCGGGCACGGCCTGCGCTGGGTGTGGGGCCAGCGGTTCATCCGGGCCACGGCCGCCTGCCTGATCGGGGTGAACTTCTTCTTCACCGCGTTCTACATCGTCATCATCGTCCTGGCCCACCAGCGCGGCCTCTCACCGGCGGAGATCGGTGTCATGGCGGCCATGTTCGGCATCGGCGGCCTCCTCGGCGCCCTCGCCGCCCCCACCCTGAACCGCCTGCTCACCCCGTACCTGTCCATCGTCGGCGTCTTCGTGGCCCTCACCCTGCTCACGCCGGTGGCCGTGTTCATCCACAACGGCTACCTGATGGGCCTGCTGCTCGCGGGCATCGCCTTCCTCGCCCCCACGGCCAATGTCACCATCAGCACCTACCAACTGCTGCTCACCCCCGACGAGATGCGCGGCCGCTTCAGCAGCGTCATGGCCGTCCTCGGCGGCGCCTCCGCGGCGGCGGGCCCCGCGGTGGGCGGCCTGCTGGCCGGGCTGGCGGGCGGCACCCAGGTGATCCTGCTGTGCACGGCCGGGATCGCGGTCCTCACCATCCTCGCCCTGATCAGTCCCGCGCTGCGCGCCTTCCCCGACAAGAACGACCTCCTCGAAGCCCAGAAGGAACCCGCCCACCACTGAAGCCCCCGACTAGCCCAGACGGGGGACCCGGGGAACCGGGGGGCTCCCCACACGCCTTCCTGTGTACCGGGATCACCGGGACACCGGAATTCTCAACTGGGGAGTCGAGAAATCTCATGCAGCTCAGAACGTGCGGCACAGCCGTGCTCATCGCAGCCTTCATCGCAGGCACGGCCGCCACGGCCACCGCGGACCCAGCCCCCACCGGCTCCATCGAGGGCAAGGTCTGGTTCGACCGCGACGCCGACGGGCGGATCAACGGCGTGGAGCCGGGCGTCGGCTCCGGGTGGGTCACCCTGTCGGACCGGTTCGGCAACTACATCACCGGCACGGTGACAACCTGGGGCGGCACCTACAGCTTCCCGAACCTGGAACCGGGCGTCTACCAGCTCGACGGCAGGCAGTACAACTACGGCTTCAGCACCCCCACCACCCGCCGCGTCACGGTCACCGCGGACACGCTGTCCAGGGCGAACTTCGGCGCCCGCGGCGGCAAGATCACCGGCCGGTCGTGGAAGGACCTCAACGCCAACGGCATCAGGGAGGCCCGCGAACCGGGCTTCAGCGCAGGCGTCGGCCTGACCGTGTACAACGGCGCCACCACCATGAACGCGGACGGCCGCTACACCATCGACGACGTCGCCCTGGGCGAGGCCACCCTCCAGTCGGCGGACGGCTACGACGGCGCCCGGATGTACACCCAATCCCCCGCCCACCAGGGCGCGGACCCCACCCGCGACTCCGACTTCGAACAGGGCACCGGCCGAGGCCCCACGTTCACCTTCCAGTTGGGCCCCAACGGTTCGGTGCGCCCCACCACCCCCGCCACCGCCGACGTCGGCTACTACGAGGCCCACAACACCGGCACCCTCACCCTCACCCCCGACCGCGACACCACCACCCTCCACGTCGGGGACACGGTCACCTTCACCGGAACCGCCGCCTTCACCGGCAATGCCCTCGACACCCACAGCATCTATTCCGCAGGCCGCCTCGACGGCCTGACCTTCACCGAGGTCACCTCCACCCCCACCTGGTCCCTCGAACTCTTCGGCTCCGACTACTTCAGCCTCCGCGACAGCTTCGTCCGCGTCCCCCC